>NZ_CAXIBN010000095.1:0-12500 GCF_964021735.1 uncultured Wocania sp.
ATTTGCACAATTAAAACCGAATAAAGAACATTGAAGATGTAATTTGATCTTATTTTATTTCTTAAAGATATAAGTTAACCTATAAAAGCTCAATTTGAGGAATACTTATCCGTTTTCTGCTCTTTGTTACATGCATAAAAGACACAAAAGGTTTGTCATTCTAAAATACAGTTCGCTGAAATCAATTTTATTAAATATAGAATTCTAAAATTTGGTTTTGTATTTAAATAATACTAGAGTTAACTAAATTCAATGCCCAGTTGAAATAACAGTCAAATATTAATCCACCAAGGCCAGTGCCGCTTTCATATACCCCATAGCAAAAGCCATTCCTGCATACCATGAACCATCACACGACATTTGTGGCGTGTGATCCGGAATCAGTACGCCTTTAAAATTGTTTTTTTTAAGAATTCTTAAAATTTGTATCATATCAATATCACCTTCATCAACAAATACTTCTTTATAATTAGGTACTCTACCTATAACATTTCTAAAGTGTATATAGGCTATTTTATTTTGACTGCTATACTGTTCGGTTGCTTGGTACACATCGCCATCCGTCATCTCTGCAATAGAACCTAAACAAAACTCAAGTTGGTTGCTTTTGCTTGATTCCATATCAATAAGTTTCTGGTATAGTTGAGGTTGGTAAACGAGTCTTGGTGTGTTTCTAATATATGGCATTGGAGGATCGTCTGGGTGCGCGGCCATTTTAACGCCCGCTTCTTCTGCTACTGGTATAATATTATTTAAAAAGTATTGTAACCGACTCCATAATTCTTCATGAGTAATTTTTGGGATTACGCCTTCTTTGGCATTTTCATCATATACCATGTTCCAAACCATTCCGTTTGGTATTGGTGTTTCATCAGCTTTTCCTTCCATTCCAACAGAAACGGCACCGCCTCTTGCATAAGCACCTACTGTTCTACTTGAAACTCCCGCCAACGAAAAATTATATCCAAATACAGGAATCCCCGCTTTTCCAACAATTCTAATCTGTTCTTTTACAAGTTCGATTTGAGATTCTTTTTGGGGACCATCCAACAAAATATCATGCCACATGGCTGGATCAAAATTTTCAATACCTTCCAGTTCCAGACCATGACTATTAATTTCTCTTTTTATTTTCAACAAATATTCTAAACTCCATAGTTTTCCATCTCCAGCTGCTCCCCATCCTTCTTTTTGACCAATGGGTTGGTTTGCACTTTCCTTATTGTTTTTTTCGTGACCAAAATAATCTACAAGATGTACAATAATATGTGTTGCACCACATTGTTTTGCAAAACGGTAATGGGCATCGTTGAGCATGTGCTTATATAATCCAAATCCCAATTTCATTTGTTGCTAATTTTTAAATTGTTGCTAAGTCTGTAATTAATCCTTTTATTCCTAACGTACTTACATAGATTGAGAATAATAAAATTATGCCCAATAATACACGGTCATATATGCGGTTTACATGGTTACCCATCAATACTTTTTTCGAGGTGAGATAAAATATACAAGCTATGGTAATTGGAAGTATTATTGCAATACATGCCTGAGACAATATTAGCACAAACACAGGCTTAAAGCCAAAAACAACACCAAAAACACTTATAACGGATAAGAAAAACAAAATAATTCTGTATTTTGTTGTTTGTGTATTCCTTTCTTCATTTTTATAATCTATTATTAACCAAGGAATGACCAATAAATTTGGTAAATGGGATGATAAACCTGCTGCAACAATACCTATAACAAATACACCTAAAGCCGATTTTCCTGCAATGGGTTCTAGTAAAGGTACCATTTCCGCAACATTGTTCATGGTCAATCCTTGTACGTGTAGTGTTGAAGCGGCCGTTATCATGACTGCGGCACTTATAAAAAACATCATAGAGGCACTAACCAAGGCATCCCGCTTCTGTATTTTGTCATCTTTTATTTTCCAACCTATTTCTTTTACTATTTGAGAACGGATAATAAATGCAAATACCGAAACTGTTGTTCCTACCATTCCCGATATAATAATTAGTGGGCTGTTATCGCTTCCTTCTGCGGTTTCTGGAAGCGAGGGTATTAAACCTTTAGCTAATTCTTCCACAGATGGAAAATTGATGAACATGGTAGCAATAAATGCCGTACCCATAATAGCTACAAATACTGCCAGTACTTTTTCAAAAAAATCATAGTTCCCTATCCATAGTAATATATAAATGCTTATAGCTATAATTATTGCCCATGCTAAAGAGGTGATACTAATATCCAATACACTTGTAGACCAAACCGCCAAAACATCTGCCAAAACACCCAGTAAACCCATTATTGCGCTTAATATAATTATGGATAGTGCTACTATTAAAATGATGGCTACATTAGGATGAATATGTGTTTTTATTCCTTGAATAATGGTTTCTCCAGTAACCATAGTATATTTACTAAACAACACAATAAGGTAATAGGTTATTAAACAACTAATAAGTACGGTCCATAAGAGATCCAAGCCAAAATTAGCTCCTGCCTTAGACATAGAGGTTACACTTCCTGTACCTACATTGTATCCAATTAGGAAAATACCAGGTAATATACTAGCTATAAGTTTTTTTAATTTTGACATTGTTTCTATTTTCTAATTATTGATTAAAACCCAATCGAGTTCCCTCCATCTACCGGTAAGCAGACACCCGTAATGAACTCTGAGGCATCGGAAGCTAAAAACGCTGCGGCTTTTCCAATATCGGAAGGCGAACCAAAACGTTGGGCGGGGGTTCTGGAAAGGATTTTCCTTTCGCGTTCTGGGTCTTGCGACATGGCATTACGGAACATTTTTGATTCTATAAACCCTGGGGCTATGGCATTGAACCTTACTCCCGTATGCGAATACTCCGAAGCCAAAGTCCTCGTCATTCCTAGAAGGGCCGTTTTGGAACTGCTATAAGCAACAACCAGCGGAATCCCATAAAGTGCGGTCATGGAACTTATGTTGATTATGGAACCTTTTTTTCTGGTTATCATATACTTAAGAACCGTTCTTGTAAGCGCAAAAATACTATTTACATTGGTATCCATTATCTCCTGAAATTCCACGTCGGTAGCTTCTAAAGATGGTTTTTTGGAGTGGCGCCCCGCATTGTTTACCAGAATTTGGATAGGACCAATTTTTTCTTCTATGGACTTTACCAAGTTTTCATGTTCTGCTTTTTTGGTAACGTCGTTAGTATAGTAAAAACAATTTGCTCCCAATATTGTCTTTGCCTCTTCTAATTTCTTTTGGTCACGCCCAGTAATCACGACCTTAGCCCCTAGGGCTATAAACTGTTTTGCTATTCCTAGCCCAATACCAGAACCGCCTCCAGTTATCAAGGCAACCCTATCGGTCAAATCGACTATGTTTTCTATTGTATTCATTATAGTTTAAATTATATTGTTAAAAATCAAAATAGTCATTGGCATTATTATAAGAAATATCCTGAACCATACGCCCTAAAAATTTCATGTCGTTTGGAAGCTCTCCATTTTCAACATCATTGCCTATTATATTGCATAATATTCTTCTAAAATAGTCATGTCTTGAGTAAGACAAAAAACTGCGGGAATCGGTAAGCATACCAATAAAGCGGCTTAAAAGGCCTTGGTTGGATAGTGTATTTATTTGCTTCTCAATGCCATCTTTTTGATCCAAAAACCACCATCCAGAACCATACTGCATCTTGCCCGGAACCGATCCGTCTTGAAAATTCCCCATCATGGTGGCTACCATCTCATTATCCTTAGGATTTAAATTGTAAATGATGGTTTTAGTTAGCTTATTACATTCTTCTAATCGATTTAAAAATATTCCCATAGAAGTGGCATAATTAAAATCTGCTATAGAATCGAAACCACATGCTTTTCCTATAATTCTAACACCTTTTTTGTTTACATCTCGAAAGGCACCTACGTGATATTGTTGAACCCATCCTTTTTCAAAGTTCCAAATGGAGAATTCATACAATAGGGAACTCATCATTTTTTGTTGATCCCCTTCTGATAAGTTTTTCCCCAATCTTATTTTTGAAAAAATTGCACTTATTTCCTGTTCTGTAGTGGTATCTACTGGAAAAGGAAATTCCAATCCATGGTCTGCAAGCCTACAACCTCTTTCATGAAAATAATTATGACGAGATTTAAGTACTTCTAAATAATCAGAATACGAACTAATAGAATTTGAACTAATTTCTTCTAAACGTTCTATATAGCTGTTAAATTCTTTTGGATCCCTAACATCCATGGCTCTGTCTGGACGCCAAGCCATAGACACCTGCAGTTCCATATTGCTCTGTACAATGTGCTGATGCCACTTTAATGCATCTATTGGATCATTTGTTGTGCAAATCTTTTGAACATTAAAGCTTTTTAAAATATTTTCAACAGACAGCTCGCCACTACTTAGCTTTTGGGATGCCGTATTATAAATATCTTTAGCTGAATGCTTATTTAGAATGTCTTCAATTCCAAATGGCTTTTTTAGTTCTAAATGTGTCCAATGGTACAGAGGATTTCGCATGGTATATGGAACCGTTTCTGCCCATTTTTGAAATTTTTCCCAATCGGTAGCTTTTCCAGTAATATAATCTTCAGAAATGCCATTTGCCCGCATAGCTCGCCACTTGTAATGATCGCCTTCTAACCATATTTGAGTGAGGTTTTTAAAAATTCTATTTTCGGCAATTTCTTGGGCTTCTATATGGCAGTGATAATCAATAATAGGCATTTTTGATGCATACTCATGGTATAATGTTTCGGCAACATTACTATGCAATAAAAAATTCTGATCTACGATTGGGTTTCTCATTAATGTAATTGTATTTGTTTTAGGTAGGAATTAAAATATCGCCATACTTCTCAACACTCCCAACTCTAACCCTCTTATTTCTGCAAGGCCTCGTAAACGGCCAATAGCAGTATAACCCGGATAGGCTTCATTTGTTTTTAAATCATCCAACATTTGATGGCCATGATCTGGACGCATTGGTAAGCTAATTCCATTTTTATTTTGAATTTCCAATACAGCTTTTACTATTTCAAACATATCTGAAGATCCATCTAAATGATTATCTTCGTAAAAACTCCCATTTTCTTCTCTTCTTACGCTTCGTAAATGAAGAAAATGGATATGCTTTCCAAATTTTCGAATCATTTTAGGAAGATTGTTCTCTGGGTTTGCTCCAAGAGAGCCTGTACAGAATGTAATTCCATTAGAAGTACTATCAATAAACCCTACTAAATCTTCTATATCCTTTTCAGATTTTATTATTCTTGGAAGTCCTAAAATATCAAACGGAGGGTCATCTGGGTGAATCGCCATTTTTACACCAATTTTTTCTGCAACTGGCACGATTTCATTCAAAAAATAGGACAAGTTAGATTTTAGTTCTTTATGGGTAATAGTATTGTACTGTGCAATCATCTCTTTAAAGACCGGCATGGTAAGATCATCTACAGTACCTGGAAGTCCCTTTAATATATTATCCTCCAGTTGCTGCTTCTCTTGCGGTTTCATATTCGAAAATCGAATTTTTGCAGCTTCTAACACTTCTTTGGTATAATCTTTTTCAGCTCCAATCCTATTCATTATATAACATTCAAAAACAGCCATTTCAATTTTATCAAATCTTAAAGCCGTGCTTCCATCTTCCAATTGCCAAAAAAGGTGTGTTCGGGTCCAATCGAGTACTGGCATAAAATTATAACATACCGTATAAATACCACAACTAGCTAAGTTAATAAGGCTTTGTTTGTAATTTTCAATTCTATTGTAGAAATCTCCTGTTTGGGTTTTTATGCTTTCATGTATTGGAACAGATTCTACAACAGACCAAATTAATCCGCTATCTTCAATTATTCTTTTCCTTTCACTTATTTCTTTTACTGTCCAAACTTCACCATTTTGTATATGATGTAGTGCTGTTACAACACCTTTAGCCCCAGCTTGTTTTATATTAGAAAGTGTTACAGAATCATCTGGACCATACCAACGCCATGTTTGTAGCATATTCATGAACAAGAAATTATTTATTATTACCTATTAAAAAACCTTCTAAAATACGCACTTCAAAAGGCTCCAATTCAATCTCTTTGGTTTCATTGACATTTATAATGATACTTTCTTTTTCCTTGTCCTCATTCCAAGGGCTTTTAAATTCAAAATTAGAATGGTTTTCTTTTGAAAGTTCAAAGACTTTCGCTGGGTTTAATTTGAATTTTACTTTTTTATCACTGGGGTTTCTAAGGGAAATAATCCCTTTTTCCGGAGTCCATGAAGCAAAGCCATATGTTTCTAAATTAATGGGGCTTCCGCCAATCCAATGCGTGTCTTCCAAAATGGTTTCGTTGGCTTTTGCCCATTTGGCTCCTTCTGCAACTACGGCCCAAAACTCAGGCTTCATTTTATTGTAGCTTATATATAATTCTTGCAAGCTAGATCCGGCGGCAAAGGAGGAATATACCATATCCTTAAAATCCTCCAGATCGTCATTAACATATTTTGAGGGGTGCCCTAAATTGGCGTAGGCTATGCCCACCGTCATTATTGAATTGAGCGGATAAAGAGGTGCCCTGTTTACAATATTATTATGGAGCGTCCCATCTCTATAAGTCATCATTTTTTGTGTGGTACTCCCCACACCAGCTTGATGCAAATCGCCTGCTCCCCGCCATATACAATCGGCATATTTGAGCCAAAAGGGTGAAGGCCATGTGCCTACGGTAATATTGATATAGACATCTGGATTTGTTTTTCTTAAATTGGAAATAAGCTTTACCCCTGCCTCCATATCTGGAAGATATTTTGGTTCTGAACCTCCAAAGCCATCAAATTTAAAATAGTTGACTTTGTAATTGACTAACATATCGGTCGCCCTTTCCAAAAAACGATTGTAATAATTTTTGCCGGCAAGACTTAAACCTTTATCATTTGTTTCCAACCCTTCCCTTTTTGCAGATGCCACCCTTCTGTCCTTGTTTTCTAAATAGCCTCCAAATGGCGACATCCAAACTCCAATTCCCGAATTGTATTCTTTGCAAAGTTTGGCCTGACTCTCAAATCCGTTTGGAAACTTTATAGGGTCAAAATACCATACGTTGTCCAAATCGTCCCAACCATCATCAAAAACAAATGCATCTAGTTTTATGTTAAAGGGTTTTATAAATTTTTCGTTCCAGGCATGCATACGTTCCGTAAGCTGCTCCGAGGTAAAACTGGACGCGCCATCATCGGTAATGTCCCACCAACAGTTATAATGCAAGAACTGTTTGTAGGGTCTGGCCCTTTCCTTTTTTATATAGTCACTAAAAAATCTCCTTTTTTGATTTTCAGGAAATACGCCCATTACAGCCCATTCAGAAATATTTTCAGAAGGCTTTAACTCGTCTTCCCGATTTACATAAAAGTTTAAAATATTTGGGGTCTTTTTGTAGATATGAAACGTGCCTGTAGCGTTTTCTGGTTGATTTACACTGGCCTTCATCTCATATTTGGCTTCTTTTGTATAGGATTGCAACTCCAATTTATAAAGACTGCTTCCTCCAATACCATTTAATACATGCTTGTCCTCAGTTACCATTTTACCGTTTTCAAGAAGGGCTATTGAATTGATATTGAACTGGTCTGGGCCACCTGCATGTTCATAGGAAATCACATAGGCTCCAGCACCATCTATTATGTTGGAAATATCGACTTGAGGCACACTAACATCTCCTATAGTCCTAACCAATAAGGCTTTGCTTTGGGCTATGGGGTGTTCCATTCCAAAATAGAAATTCTTATATATTATGGGCGATCCCAAAACCGATCCATCATACCATGCGCCCTGTAGTGTCCCATCAAAGAAAGTTATTTTCTTAATCTTTACCGGTGTATGGATTGCTTCTATCTTTATATTTTGCTTGATGTAATTGCCTCCTTCCCTTAATTGGGCAGCCCATTGGATTGCAATATTGTCATCCCTCGAAATGAGGTTTCCAGAAATTTCCTTTCCTGAAAAAGACAAGGCCTTGTTTGGTAAACTATCTGTTGGTTTTAAGATTGTTAAGCGTAAAGCTTCTTGAAGCTTAAAATCTTCATTGCTGAAATTTTCACCATTTTCCAATTCAATATTAAAAAGGGCAATATTTTTTAAATTGACTTCGGTACCATCATAGTTATTGGCTACTTTTTCAAGTTTTATAGTACTGTTTGCTATGCTCCAAACGGCTTCGATAGCTTTATTCTTTAGAATAATTTTGTCCCCATCAATTTTAGATTGGGCAATTCCAGGGGAATTGGTTGTTAAAACCGCATGTGTTGGATTGGTTTTCTTTTTGCATGTGAATAGCAGCAATACAGATACCATACCTATTATTCTTATAATGGAATATTTTTTTTTAGCCCCCATACTATTGTTTTAATAACCTTTCCACAAAAGTTTTAGCCACAGGGTTAGTACTTAGCCTATGGTTTAACTGTAATTGGCAAACTGTAAATGTCCCTTTACCGTAATTCATTTCGGCAACGGCAAATGCTCCTCCTTTATCTCCAACCCAATTGGTGTTACCGCTTAAAAGAATAGGGTTCCAATCTTTATTTAAAAGCATTATGGCACTTAGGAATGGTGATACTAAATCTTTGGATTCGTCGTACCAAAATTTAAAATCATTGGGTTTATTGCCCTTAACCATAGGATGGTCTGTTTGGGGCGACACAAAATAATAGCTTCCCATGGCCGTATTTTCTACTTTTATATGGCTTTTTGCAATGGAATAATCGCCTTGTCCCAACTCCATAAAAACGACTTTTTTACCATTTAGTACCAAATTATCGATTTCGTCCTTATGCTGTTGATACCAATCAAAATCATCTATAATAATCGTATTGGCACTGGTGTAATCTTTTTTAGGGTTTACTTTTAATTCGTTTAGTAATGGCAATGCTATATTTTGTTTTGTATTAGTGGCATAAACACTTTTAGGCCATGTTTCCTGATTTGGAAATACTTCCAAATCAACCGTAGATTCACTGATCCCATTACCGTTTTCATCAAATAATCCCAATCTTAATAAAAAGGAAGTCCTTTCGTTTACTTCTGGTAGTTTTCTATTTATATAGCCTTGAAATTCTGAAGCATTTTCAGCAAATTTTGCATTTATTTCATTTGAAAACACAATGCGTTTTCCTTTTTCCATTTGGTACTTTAAGGTATAATTTTCTGGAATTTCGTTTAAATCATTACACAACCAAGCCTCAACTTTTAATGCTTCACCTGAATAAAAATGATACCTGTCCGTTCTTAAACTTGCCATCAAAGGTTTTAGAGCATCTCTATAGGTAAAAAATGCCTTTTTGGGCTGTCTGTCTACATCCATTATGGTTTTCATCCAGCCTGCCGGCCAAGCGTCTATGAATAAGTGAATGGCAAATGAAACCATATCTGAATTACGCCTAAACGACTCAGTGGTCAGTTTTGTTGCCCATGCTTGGTGTGTTTGGCTAGCTTCTATCCAATCCTTTACATTGTCCTGCGTATTAAACCACATGTAGTGAAAACGATGGGTCTGTGCTTTTGAAATCCGATTGGCATTCCACGTTTTTTCTTCGGCCTTGCTTTGTGGGAGCCATGATTCTGGATAGTATTTTTCCATGACATTGTAGTTGTCCAGTCCCTCTGCACCAAACTCGCCACAACCATAAAACCAACCAGGTTTAATGTATTGCCAATAGCCTTTGTGCAGTTCGCCCAGGCCCAATCCGTGTCCATTATACCAACCATTGTAACAATGGCTATCGGGTAACCCTGGTGATGGTGGGTCGTAATCACCATCACTGGATTTTATTACCCTATCGGGGTTTGCCGTTAGTACGGCCTGGTCGCAGGCTTTGTATAGTTTCATATAGCCTTCGGCATCTCCTATTTGACGTTGGGGAAATCCTTCTCCGTTTGGAAAACGCTCGTTCATATAGGTTATCATAATATTGCTTGGGTGATTGCGTACCAACCGTTCCATTTCTCCCGCCTGCTTCACTATCTCTGCCCATTTGTTGGGACGCACACCTCCAAATAGAGGAAGGTCTGTTTGGGTCATCAAGCCCAGTTTATCGCAATACTCATAAATTTCGGGTTGTACCGGGCGCTGTGTTAAACGCAAAAAATTCATGTTACAAATCTTTGCCAGCAAAATATCGTCTATTAACTGATCCCAATCTTTATTTTTTACATCAACTTGCAAAAATCCCATGGTATTTGCCCCCCGTAAACGGATTTTATTTCCATTTAAGTACATGGTACCTTTTGGGACACTTATGGTATCCATAGTGAATGAACGCATACCAAATTGTTGCTTTTTGGTATCTGTTAATTGCTTATCTCCATCGAACAGTTTTACCTGTAATTGATACAGCCAAGGGGTTTGGTTGTTCCAAATTTTGGGATCTTCTATATCTACCGTTAATTTTAAATAATTTTTTCCATAACCCATTTTTAGAAACTTATGCTTACCATCGTTAGGTTTATCTAAGTCTCCAACGCCTTGAATGAATTTTGTGCTGGGTTTATATTCGAACTCGGGTACAACGGTTGCTTTAAAATTTTGTCCAAAAACTGCTATTTTGGCTGTTATTTCTTTGTAATCTTCATAAAAATTATTGACCTCCAACCAAATTTCGGCCTGTTGCTTTTCCAATAAGGGACGAACAAATGTATCGTTTATGTGTAGTTTTTCCCGAGCTTCAATGTAACAGTCTTGATAAATACCCATGCCATCGGCAATATGCCATCCCGTTTCAGGATCATCATACCCTACTCCTGTTCCAGTAAAGATTTTATCACCATACACCCTAACACCATTTAGGTCATTACTCCCTGTCATATTATAATCGCTTTCTACCTTAACGAGTATGGTGTTTTCTCCAAGTTTAGCATGTTTGGTAAAATTGAACTCGAACGGGGCAAACATGCCTTCGTGTGTGCCTTGTAACGCTCCGTTTATAAACACAGAAGCTTTATAGTCTACGGCTTTGAAACATGAAAACAAACTGCCTTTGTCCAACATTTCCTGGGTCAGAACAAAAGTTCTAAAATAATACGTTACTGCACGACCACGTGGTGGACCAAAATGGGGCATCTGTACCTTTTCCCATTGTCCTTTACCTTTTAGGGTTTCCGTGAAATTGGAGACATCTTCACTGGTTTCCCTTCTCCAATTAAATTCGGTTAAAGGAATCTTTATTCTGGTTGTCTTTAATTCTGGTGCTTTGTTATCCATAAAAGGGACAAACTGCTTCCTGAATTTTAGCAACTCTTCCTGAAGCTCGTCTGCCGTATCCATACTATGAATTGGTTTGAACGCTGCAGATGGACTGTTCGTTACGGGTAGATATTCTTCGGGCAGGGTTTTTGGCACCTTTTGCTCCAATAAATGTAATCGTGTGCCAGAAACCATATTGCCAATCTTGGCAAAATGATCCATTTTCTCCTGTGAATGGGAATCAACTGTAATAATCAAGCAAACTATTACGGACAGAAATGTGATCTTGTGTTTTTTCATGTTATCAATAACCTAACCTTATGAGGTATTGGTCTAATTATTATATGGGTTTTTATTAAAAACCCTCAGATTCATAGGTATTAAACCATAAATAACGGTTCTCGTCTTTTCAAAGTCAAACACGTTCAGTTTTATTTTGATTTTTAAAAAAGATGCCATTTATCATTTAAACGGCATCTTTTTCACAATATAAAACTAATTCAACTTTAACAAAACTAATACTTTGGATTTTGTTCTATTACCGCCCCACCATTTCTATCGATAACGGACTGAGGTATGGGAAAGAGATTATTAAATTCCTGAATGGAGTTTTGTGCGGGTCCATACCCAAATCGTTTGGTACGATCGTATATCAATCCCAATCTGCCTAAAGTAAGCATCCTATATTCTTCGCCATACAGTTCACGGATTCTTTCGTCCAGTATATAATCTATATCCACATCGGCATCATCAACTAAAGGAGCTTGAGCTCTTGTACGAATAGCGTTAATATCGTCTGCTGCCATATCGTTTTGTCCTTTACCCAAATAAGCCTCTGCTCTTAGCAAATAGGTTTCGGATAAACGCATTACATAAAAGTCGCGCACATAGCCATTATCTGGTCTTCCATCTAAGTGTTTATCTGTTCCAAACTTTTGCCAGTTGGGAAAAATATAGAGCATTGAATCTTCGGCAACCGTTAAAAAAGATTTAGGGATTAAATCTCCTTTGCTATATGGAGCTATATCGTCCGCAAAATAAAATTTACGCTTAATTGCTGCTTCCGTATTTCTTAAATCGTTTTCTGCCCCTCTCCAAACAGTATAATTTGCATGGTCAACTCCTCTTATAAATGCTACTCCTCGACCAGTAGAATCCTGTGCCGGCCCCGTATAACCCGCTTTTTGGAATGACCAATGGAAATTTTGGAACATACGCTCTGTTGTAGGACGGCCAAATCTTATTGTACC
>NZ_CAXIBN010000096.1:0-12391 GCF_964021735.1 uncultured Wocania sp.
TATAGATGTGGTGATATTTGTTTTAATAAAGCCCTCCAACATCATGTGCAAAACTGCATTAAAACATTATTTTAAATTAAAACTCACGATATTCTCCATCTAAGTATTGGTTGGCCTCTTCTTCTGAGAATTTAGCATTAATGCTATCCCAATGTAATTTTTGATTAGGAAAACGTCCAGCAATTACTCCTAAAAGAATAGTTTCAGTTAGTTTTGATGCATACGAAAAAGGCGCAGTGCATTTATCTTTACCCAAACAAGCATCTATAAATTGATGATAATGTTTTGGGCCTTCGGAGTCATAATTACGAATGGGTTCTCCCATGTTATTTGCTTCAGATATAGCAGTTATTTCTGTCGATATATCAACATATTCACCATCTACAATTTTCTTAGGTAATTGCATAAAATGAGGTAAAAGCAAACGTCCCTTTTCTCCAACAAACATAGCACCTTGTTCTGGTAAAGTTCCATCATTGGCTATTTTAGTTTCTAGAGACATTTTATCTTCTAAAGTTTTTTCATTAGTAGCAGTAGATGAATCTTCTTTTTTTGACCCAGGCAATATTAAATCTTCATGCTCTTTTGGTGCTCCAGGACCATCGTACCATATCCATTTTAAGGTTTCGGCAGTATACTTAGTTTGTGGAAACTCATAGGTTACAATATTATTTTCTGGATAACCAAAACCATTGGAAGGGCGACACTCATTCTTGATTGTCTTAGGAACATCAAGTTGAAGAGCATTATATGGTGTATCAAAAATATGAACACCCATATCGCCTAAAGTACCACATCCATAATCCATTAATTTACGCCAATTACCTGGGTGATAATAACCTGATTTATAAGGCCTTTCTTTAGATGTTCCTAGCCATAGATTCCAATCTAAAGATTCTGGAATTGGGTCGCTACCTTCTGGTGCTTCACCATCATAACCCCAGTTTTTAGGAGACCATGCATGTACCGTATGTACTTTTCCTATAATTCCTGACTGAATTAATAGTGTTGCTAATTTATAATCATAAAAAGAGTGCACTTGAATACCCATTTGAGTAACTAGATTTTTTTCTTTAGCGAGTTTATTCATCGCTCTGGCTTCCGAAACATGATGCGTTAATGGCTTTTGACAATACACAGGTTTATTCATGTTCATTGCTAGCATAGATGCTGGAGCATGAGTATGATCTGGTGTTGAAACAACAACAGCATCAATATCATTTTTCATCTCTTTCAACATCACTCTATAATCAGAAAAAGTTTTTGCATTTGGAAACAGTTTTTTAGCCTCGTTAAGATGATTTGAGTCAACATCACATAATGCAGTAACATCAACCAATGGATGCGAAGCAGTATCTTTAAGATCTGCTAACCCCATATTACCTACACCAATATGAGCTGTTCGAATTCGGGTTTTTATTACAGGCTTTTCTTTACACATGATTAACGATGGAGCTAATGTAATACCAGCAACTCCTAACCCGCTTTTCTTTAAAAAATCTCTTTTATTCATTTTAGCACTTTTTTCAATTATAGTTTTTTAATTTTTATGTTTCGTAACCATAATGGGCTATCATGGTCTTGAATAGCAATATACCCAGACTTAAAAGTTCCATATTTTGGAAAGTCTTTCCATTTACCTGCTTTCTTTCGAGTTTCCCAATCTTCTGACCAAGGCACAAATTCAAGCAATTTCTTGCCATTTAACCAATGCTCTACTTTATCTGGTGTAAAAATGATTCGAGAAGTGTTCCATTCCATAGCAGGCTTTACTATCTTTTGACTTAAATCTGGTACGTGCATAGCGTAGTCTGCTCCTGTTTTCTGCCACTCTTCTAAGGTGGCGTTATTAATTTCTTCCCATTTTAAATCATCCAGCATTTGGTATTCTGGAGACACTTCGTATGGCGCCCAATCTCCTTCTTGTATGTGATATAGCAAGCCACTATTTCCACCTTCAGGAATCTTCCATTCCCAATACAGTTCAAAATTATCAAATTCTTCTGCGGCATAAATAATGTCTTTACCTCCTTTACGATTGGCTTCTGTTCGCTTTTCGGTATCAAAAGTCAGTTCGCCTTCTTTTATAATCCAACCAGCAGGTAATACATCACCATTGTAGGCTCTCCACCCATCTAAACTAGAGCCATCAAAAAGATAAATCCAATCATCAGTTTTCGTCTCTATTTTTTGTTCGGTTACTTCTTGTTCTGCTTTTTTATTCTGCTTGCAAGAAAAAAGAATAATGGTAATTGCTAAAAATGTAATTAAATGTTTCATGAAATTCAAAAAAAATATATTAGTTAGTTTGAAAAAGTGTTTTAAAAATTAAATATAGAAAAAGATGAGGCGTTTTACTACTAAAAATGGTATAATATTATAGACAACCCATTTGAAACGACAAACAACTAATTAGAATCGATAAAATTAATAGCTTAAAATAATTAACAACCGAAAACGTTTGAGCCATAAATATTTTCTTCACATGTAATTAAAGTGTTAAGAATATCATATTTCTTTAAACAAACCCTTGTTTATAAAAGCTATTAAACCAAAATATAAATACCTTAGCAATAGTATAAAGCTCGTGTTTTAGATATAAAATAATTCTTAATACTAATTAAGATATTTATTGGCACAATTACATCTAACTCATGAAAAATAATAGAATACAAACAAATGAAAACAACTTTTTCAGAAATCCCAGAAGCCTATAAAATTAATTCACTTTTGCATCAAAAAACCTATTTAGTTGATGGTGAATTAAAACATTGGAAAGGAGAAATAGCTGAAGTACACTCTACTATTTCTTCTACAGAAAACTACACACCAACGGTGTTAGGAACTATTCCGCAACTAGGAGAGAAAGAAGCTCTAGAAGCTTTAAACTCTGCTTGTTTAGCTTATGACAAAGGTCAAGGTCTATGGCCAACCATGAAAGTAGTAAACAGAATAGCATGTATGGAAAAATTTGTAGAACAAATGAAAACCAAACGTGAGGAAGTTGTTAAACTTTTAATGTGGGAAATAGGCAAAAATCTTCCAGATTCTGAAAAGGAATTTGATAGAACTGTTGACTATATTTACGATACTATTGAAGCTTATAAGCAAATAGATAGAGATTCTGCTAAGTTTGAGAAAAACGCTGGTGTTTACGCACATATTCGTAGAGGTCCATTAGGTGTAGTTTTATGTTTAGGGCCTTACAACTATCCACTTAACGAAACATTTACCTTACTTATTCCTGCCTTAATAATGGGTAATCCTGTAATTTTTAAACCTGCAAAAATAGGGGTTTTACTAATTTCTCCTTTATTAGAAGCTTTTCAAAACAGCTTTCCTAAAGGCGTAGTAAATATTGTATATGGGCGAGGTCGTGTTTTAGCAACACCTATTATGCAATCTGGTAGAATAGATGTCTTGGCATTAATAGGTAACAGTAAATCTGCTAACGCATTACAAGCAGAACACCCTAAAGGTAATAGGTTACGCATGGTTTTAGGCTTAGAAGCTAAAAATCCAGCTATTGTATTACCAGATGCCGATTTAGATTTAGCTGTTGAAGAGTGTATTGCAGGAACCTTGTCTTTTAACGGACAGCGTTGTACTGCTCTAAAAGTATTATATGTTCACGAATCTATAGTTGATGAATTTAATAAACGTTTTTCTGAAAAAGTAGATGCACTTAAATTTGGAAACCCATGGGAAACTGGAGCTAAACTAACACCACTTCCAGAAGCTGAAAAACCAGCATATATTCGAGAATTAATTGATGACGCCTTAGAAAAAGGAGCTAAAAAACTGAATGAAAAAGGAGGAGAAACATCCGACAATTTTATATTTCCAGCGGTATTGTATCCTGTAACCAAAAACATGAGAGTCTTTAAAGAAGAGCAATTTGGACCAGTAATTCCAATTGTACCTTTTAATGATATTGAAAAACCTTTAGATGATATGGCTGAATCAAATTACGGACAACAAGTAAGTTTGTTTGGTAAAGATATACATACCCTTTCTCCACTAATCGATACACTTGTTAATTTAGTTTGTAGAGTAAATTTGAATAGCTCTTGCCAACGCGGGCCAGACGTATACCCATTTACAGGAAGAAAAGATTCGGCATATGGGACATTAAGTGTACACGATGCTCTTCGGTCGTTTTCAATAAGAACCTTTGTTGCATCAAAAGACAATGCTTACAATAATGCTATTTTAGAAGAATTGTTAGATAAAAAAACATCTAATTTTATAAGCACCGATTATATCTTGTAGCCATTAAAAAAAGATATTTTAAATATAATCGCTTACAAATGAAGAATTAAAAACAAAAAGCATGATTTGAATAAAATTTCACAATTATTCTAAAAAATCATAAAACTATAAGCCATTAATAAAATTTAATTTTTAGTTTTACACCAATGAATTCAAAGAAAAATAAAATACGTACGTTTTCTCCCGGTTTGCGCTTGCGCAACCGCCGTCGCTAATTCTTCTATTTAGCCTTAATACTCGTTACGTTTAATTTTATTTTTTATCATGTTTATATCAAATTTCACATTACAACTTCAAAAAAAAATTATTTCTTTAAATAATAGAAACGTTGTACGCCGTAACTTTCCACGTCGCCCGTAAGGGTACACTACAAATTTATGAACTTAGGTGAGTCCGGTTCAGCTTTTCAAAAAATAAAAATAATTTCAAAATAAAATCAAATAAATCAAAATAATGAAAGTCATTATTGCTGATAAATCACATAGTATTTACGCCCAAATTATATGCGACACCATTGCGGAGTCCGCAAATGTCAGAGGCACGGGAATCGCCAGACGTACACCTGAATATATTATGACCAAAATGGAAAATGGTAATGCGGTTATTGCTTTAGACGGTAATACCTTTGCTGGTTTTTGCTATATTGAGAAATGGGGACATGGCAAATATGTTGCCAATTCGGGCTTAATTGTACACCCAAATTATAGAGGTGCGGGTTTAGCTAAAAAAATTAAACACAAAGTTTTTGAACATTCAAGAAATAAATTTCCAGAAGCTAAAGTATTTAGTATTACCACAGGATTGGCAGTAATGAAAATGAACAGCGATTTAGGCTACAAACCAGTGCCGTTTTCTGAATTAACCGACGACCAATCGTTTTGGGATGGTTGTCAAACTTGTAAAAACTATGATGTTTTAACAAGAACCAACAGGAAACTATGTTTGTGTACTGGTATGTTGTACGACCCAGAAAAAGCTAAAAACAAAGTAACCAAACAAATAAAAGAAAAGACTTTTAATAGATTAAAAAAAATTAAGGAGACTTTGTTTTTAAAAAAGAATAAAAAATAAATTATCGCTAAAGTTTATCTTGAGCGGTAGCCAAAAGGCGGAAATAAAAAATAATAATTCAATGAAAAAATTAGTAATAGCATACAGTGGCGGATTAGACACATCGTATTGTGCAGTAAGCTTATCAAAAGAATATGATGTTCACGCCGTAAGCGTAAATACAGGTGGATTTACTCAAGAAGAGATAAAGTCTATCGAAAGTAATGCCTATAAAATGGGCGTTACCACCTATAAAAACATTGATGCCGTAGCTACATTTTATCAAAAAGTAGTCAAGTATTTAATTTTTGGAAATGTATTAAAAAATAATACTTACCCACTTTCTGTAAGTGCAGAACGTATTATTCAAGCTATAGAAATTGTAGAATACGCAAAAAGTATTGATGCAGAATATATTGCACATGGCAGCACAGGTGCAGGAAACGATCAAGTGCGTTTCGATATGATTTTTCAAACCTTAGCACCAAATATTAAAATTATTACACCAATTAGAGATGGAAAATTATCAAGACAAGAAGAGATTGATTACTTAAAAAGTAATGGTATCGATATGTCTTGGGAAAAAGCAAAATACTCCATTAATAAAGGTCTTTGGGGAACTAGTGTTGGAGGCGAGGAAACTTTAACATCAGAAAAACCATTACCAGAAGAAGCCTACCCATCTCAATTAAAACATGCTGAGGACGAAAAAGTAACACTAACCTTTTTAAAGGGTGAATTGGTTGCTGTAAACGGTGTAGAAAACGACCCAGAAATTAATATTGAAGTGTTAAATAATTTAGCTTCTCCGTACGCTATTGGTAGAGATATTCATGTTGGTGACACTATTGTAGGTATTAAAGGTCGTGTTGGTTTTGAAGCTGCAGCAGCATTAATTACTATTAAAGCGCATCATTTATTAGAAAAGCACACACTTACCAAATGGCAATTACAACACAAAGAATATCTGTCTAGTTTTTATGGGATGCATCTGCACGAAGGTCAGTATTTAGATCCAGTAATGCGAAATATTGAAGCCTTTTTACAAAGCAGTCAAGAGCAAGTAAGTGGCAATGTTGTGGTAACTTTAAAACCCTATCATTTTTTATTAGATGGCATTGTTTCTAAACATGATTTAATGAATGCAAAGTTTGGTAGTTATGGCGAAATGAATAAAGGTTGGACAGCAGAAGAAGCTAAAGGATTCATCAAAATTCTTGGAAATCAAAATAAAATATATCAACAGGTAAATAATTAATTATGCTACAAGTAGGAATTATTGGAGGCGCAGGTTACACCGCTGGAGAGTTAGTTAGATTGTTGATCCACCACAGCAAAGCTGAAATTAATTTTGTTTACAGCACATCGAATGCTGGAAATAATATTAGTGATGTTCATCAAGATTTGGTGGGGAGTTTAGATTTGAAATTTACAGATACCATCAATCCAAATGTCGATGTTTTGTTTTTATGTTTAGGTCATGGGAATTCGGTAAAATTTTTAGAAAAAAACACCTTTTCAGACGATACAAAAATCATTGATTTAGGAAATGATTTTAGACTAGAAAAAGACAAAGTCTTTAACGGAAAAACATTTGTTTACGGTTTGCCAGAATTACAAAAAGAAGCGATTAAAAAAACAAAATACATTGCTAACCCTGGTTGTTTTGCAACCGCCATTCAATTAGCTTTATTGCCTTTAGCAAAAAACGGATTATTAAGAAACGATGTGCATGTTAATGCCGTAACGGGTGCAACGGGCGCAGGAACATCGTTATCAAAAACCACGCATTTTACGTGGCGCGATAACAACTTTTCGTATTACAAACCATTTACGCACCAGCATTTAGGTGAGATTAATCAATCAGTTAATCAATTGCAAAATGATTTTTCTTCGGAGATTATTTTTATGCCTAATAGAGGTGATTTTTCAAGAGGTATTTTCGCAACACTTTACACCAATTTTAATGGTAGTTTAAAAGACGCCAAAATACTTTATAAGGATTATTATAAAGATGCAAAATTCACTTTTGTGTCGGATAATGATATTCATTTAAAACAAGTAGTAAATACTAATAAATGCTTAATTCATTTACATAAGCACGAGGGCAAGTTATTAATTACAAGCTGTATTGATAATTTATTAAAAGGCGCATCTGGACAAGCCATTCAAAACATGAACTTAATGTTTGGTTTTGATGAAACGGAAGGTGTGCAATTGAAAGCAAATTTCTTTTAGAGACTTGCTTTACTCATAACAGTGGTGCGTTAGCGATTGCAGTGGCATCCTTTTTTGAGGCACGAAAAAAAGATATAACGAAAAGCGCGACCCTTGTGGTAACGCCAAAAAAAATGAAAAAATGAAAATAGCCATTATTGGAACTGGTAACTTAGGTAAATCGATTGCGAAAGGTTTAATTACAAGTAATGCGATTACTACGCTATATTTAACAAAACGAAATTTGGATGCGATTCAAGAATTTGAAGGC
Source organism: uncultured Wocania sp. (assembly GCF_964021735.1). Lineage (NCBI taxonomy): Bacteria > Pseudomonadati > Bacteroidota > Flavobacteriia > Flavobacteriales > Flavobacteriaceae > Wocania > uncultured Wocania sp. The sequence goes on from NZ_CAXIBN010000096.1 coordinate 7,811, forward strand.
TACCAAAATGTATATTTAACGTCGGATAATGCTGAAGCAGTTAAACAATCGGACATTATTATTTTCGCAGTTCAACCTGCACATTTCGAAACGATTTTAAAGAACATTAAACCCTTATTAACTGAAAAACATGTGTTGATTTCTACCATTACTGGGTTTTCAATTTCTAAAATGGAAGGTATTGTTGGGCAAGGTCAATTTATTATTCGCGCCATGCCAAACACCGCCATTGCTGTTGGGAAATCGATAACATGTTTGTGTAAAAACGAAAAAGGGAGTGAGCGCATTAAAATTGCCGAAGCTATTTTTAACCGTTTAGGAACATCGATTGTTATTCCTGAAAACCAAATGCAAGCGGCAACCGTTGTTTGTGCAAGTGGTATTGCCTTTTGGATGCGATTGATTAGAGCGACTACACAAGCAGCAATTCAGTTAGGTTTTGAAGCCGAAACTGCTCAAGAATTAGCAATGCACACCTGCGAAGGTGCTGCGAGTTTATTAATAGCAACTGGCAATCATCCAGAGCAAGAAATTGATAAAGTAACCACGCCAAAAGGGTGTACTATTGAAGGTTTAAATGAAATGGAACATAAAGGATTGAGTTCGTCTTTAATTCAAGGCATGGTTACCTCATTTAATAAAATTAACACCATAAAAACTGAACAATTATGAGCCTATTTGATGTATATCCGTTATTCGATATTACACCTGTTAAAGCAAAAGATGTTTTTGTTTACGACGAAAATGGTATAGAATATTTAGACCTTTATGGCGGACATGCCGTAATTTCAATTGGGCATTCGCATCCAGAATATGTGTGCTCGTTAAGCAATCAATTAAATAATATTGGATTTTACAGTAACTCTATTCAAAATCCGTTGCAAGTTGAACTAGCGAATGAAATTGAAGCGATTTCTGGTTGTAAAGATTATCAATTATTTTTATGTAATTCTGGTGCAGAAGCTAACGAAAATGCATTAAAATTAGCCTCATTTCAAACAGGCAAATCAAAAGTTATTGCTTTTAAAAACGGCTTTCATGGGCGCACATCGGCAGCAGTTGCAGCAACCGATAATGCTAAAATTATTGCGCCAATTAATGCACAACAAGAAGTAGAACTTTTTAAATTAGGTGATTTAAAAGGGGTTGAAAAAGCATTAGCTAAAAATGATGTTTGCGCTATAATTATTGAAACTATTCAAGGTATTGGTGGTTTAGATGAAACTACAACTGAGTTCTATCAAGAATTAGAAAGGATAGCTAAAAAATATAATACGTTGTTAATTGCTGATGAAATTCAATGTGGATTTGGAAGAACGGGAGATTTTTTCGCCTATCAAAAACATGGGATTACACCAGACATTATCTCTATGGCAAAAGGCATGGGTAATGGGTTTCCAATTGGCGGTATTTTAATTCATTCTTCTATAAAAGCATCTTACGGATTGTTAGGTACAACTTTTGGTGGAAATCATTTAGCTTGCGCTGCATCATTAGCAGTTTTAAAAGTGATGCGTTGCGAAGATTTAATGACGAATGCAAAAACAGTTTCAGAATATTTTATTGAAAAAGCTAAAACGATTCCACAAATAAAAACCGTAAAAGGAAGAGGGTTAATGTTGGGGTTGGAGTTTGATTTCCCGATAGCAACTCTAAGAAAAGATTTGATTTTTAAGCATCATATCTTTACAGGAAGTGCTAAAAACCCTAATTTGCTTAGAATTCTTCCACCTTTAACACTTCAAAAAAAGCATGTAGATATGTTTTTTGAAGCTTTAGAAAAAGCATTGTAAAATGAAAAAATACACAAACATTTCAGATATAAAAAACTTCTCTAAAGCTATTCAAGAAGCTATTCAGCTTAAAAAAAATCCGTTGGAGTTTTCAAAATTAGGAAAACATAAAACTTTAGGGTTATTGTTTTTTAATTCGAGTTTACGCACGCGATTAAGCACGCAAAAAGCAGCTTTAAATTTAGGCATGAATTCTATAGTTATGAATGTTTCTGGTGATGCTTGGGGCATTGAGTTTGAAGATGGTAGTATAATGAATGGTTCGACAGCAGAACATATTAAAGAAGCCGCAGCAGTAGTCTCGCAATATTGCGATATTATTGCGGTAAGGGCATTTCCAACCTTAACAGATAAAGTAAAAGATGAGAGTGAGAAAATCCTTAAATCTTTCGTAAAATACGCCACAGTACCCATTGTGAATATGGAAAGTGCCACAGCGCATCCGTTGCAAGGGTTTACCGATGCCATTACTATAACGGAACATAAAAAAGTAAGCAAACCAAAAGTGGTTTTAAGTTGGGCACCGCATATTAAATCGTTACCGCATGCCGTAGCAAATAGTTTTGTACATGCGATGCAAAATATGGATGTCGATTTTGTAATTACAAACCCTAAAGGCTACGATTTAAACCCAGAAATAGTTGGTAAAACACCAATTGTTTACAATCAAAAAGACGCTTTAAAAAATGCCGATTTTGTGTATACTAAAAACTGGAGTTCGTATAACGATTACGGCAAAGTATTAAAAACAGATTCGGATTGGATAATTACCAAAGAGAAGCTAGGTGATGCAAAATTTATGCATTGTTTACCAGTACGACGAAATGTAGTTGTTGAAGATGCCGTTTTAGATAGTAATAACTCCATAGTAATACAACAAGCAAACAACAGAACGTATGCAGCGCAATGGGTTTTGAAGAAAATTTTAGAAGATTTAAAAGAGTAAAATGCAAACACTAAAAGTTATAAAAATTGGCGGAAATATTATTGATGACGAGCAAGCATTAGATGTTTTTTTAGAAGGATTTGCTAAAATTGAAGGCGCAAAAGTATTAGTACATGGCGGCGGAAAATTAGCAACTAAATTGGCTAACCAAATGGGCGTTGAAGTAAAAATGACGAAGGGTAGACGCATTACAGATGCCGATACTTTAGATATTATTACTATGGTATATGCCGGAAAAATCAATAAAAATATTGTTGCTAAATTACAAGCTAAACAATGCAATGCCATTGGGTTTTCTGGAGCCGATGGAAACGCTATTGTTTCAGAAAAACGCCCCATAAAAGATATAGATTATGGTTTTGTTGGCGATGTTTTAAAAGTAAACACCAATATATTGGAAGTGCTTTTAAACAACCAAGTAACACCCGTTTTTTGTGCCATTACACATGATGAAAACGGACAGCTTTTCAACACCAACGCCGATACTATTGCATCAGAATTAGCCATAGGTTTTGCAAAAAAAATTCAAACCGAATTGTATTATTGTTTCGAGAAAAATGGTGTATTACAGAATGTAAATGATGGCGATTCTGTTATAGAACATATCAATTCAGAAAATTATAAAACATTAATTAACGATGGAATTATTGCAGATGGCATGTTGCCAAAACTCAATAACTGTTTCCATGCCATAGAACACAAAGTACATAAAGTATGCATTGGAAAACCAGAAATGCTTTTCAATTTTAACACAAAACACACCACAATTCAAGGGTAATGAAAACACAAAAAGAGTTAACAGAAGAAGCCATTGCAATACTAAAAAAGCTTATAGAAACGCCATCTTTTTCATCTGAAGAAGAGCACACCGCAGCACTTTTAGAAACTTGGTTAGCAACTAATCATATTCATTATACACGCACAAAAAATAATGTTTGGGCAATCAATAAACATTTTGATGAAAGCAAACCAACACTATTGTTAAACTCGCATCACGACACAGTAAAACCCAATAATGGATACACTAAAAACCCTTTTGAAGCCATTGTAGAGAATGAGAAATTGTATGGCTTAGGCAGTAACGATGCAGGAGGCTGCTTGGTATCTTTAATGGCCACATTTACTTACTTTTACGAAAAAGAAAATTTAAAATATAATTTAGTATTAGTAGCCTCTGCAGAAGAAGAAAGCAGTGGGCCAAATGGTTTAAACAGCATGCTAGCTATAATTCCAAAAATAGATGTAGCTATAGTTGGCGAACCTACTTTGATGAATTTAGCAGTTGCAGAAAAAGGGTTAGTAGTTTTTGATGCAGTTGTAAAAGGTACTCCAAGTCATGCCGCACATCCAAATAACGATAATGCCATTTATAACACGATAGATGTTTTAAAATGGTTTAAAGATTTTACCTTTAAAGAAACCTCTGAAGCTTTAGGTGAAGTAAAAATGACGGTGACTCAAATTAATGCAGGAAAACAACATAATGCTGTTCCTGCCGATGTTAAATTGGTAATTGATGTACGTGTAAACGACAAATACACCAATCAAGAAATTGCAGATTTATTAATAGCAAATGCCCCTTGCGATAGTATTGCACCAAGAAGTTTAAAGCTAAATTCTTCATCAATTCCAATAGAACACGATTTAGTAAAAGCAGGTATTTCAATAGGACGAACAACATATGGGTCACCAACATTATCAGACCAAGCAGTATTAACTTGTCCGTCTTTAAAATTAGGGCCAGGAGATAGCACACGCTCACATTCAGCAGATGAATTTATTCATTTGAATGAAATTGAAGAAGGCATCAAAATTTATATTGAATTGTTGAATAAAGTAATC
>NZ_CAXIBN010000097.1:0-12364 GCF_964021735.1 uncultured Wocania sp.
TTTACAACTTAAACTCACCCTTTTTAAAGAATTAACGTTGAGTTTATCAAAAAAAATAACCAATGTAGGCAGTAACTTTTAGTTTATTTTAAAGAACGTTTAAGAGATTAAATGCGTTTGTAGCAAATCATTTAAAGCCTTTAGCTTCTCCTCTACATGTTCACTTACATTCGCTTTATCAATAGATTTTTGTTCTACTTGAGAGGCAAACTGTAAAGCACACATGGCTAATACATCTTGCTTATCTCTTACAGAATAGCTTTGTTCAAATTGCTTTATCATAGCCTCTATATTTTTAGCGGCTTTGCGCAATCCTTCTTCTTGATTGGCCTCAATAGTTAAAGGGTATACTCGATTAGCTATTGAGAGCTTTATTTTAAGCTTTTCTGACATTTAATCTATGTTGCACTAATCTGAAAGTTGAGCAATACAATGATCAATGTCTCTAATTAATGCGTTTATTTTAAGCTTTGTTTCTCTTTTATTATCGTCACTACCAAGTATTGAGTTTGCCATTTTAAGAGCTTCGTACTTTTCTTCCCAAGTTGCTATATGCAGTTTTTGGTTTTGAAGTTCTTGTTTTGAAGCTTCTAATTCTTCATTCAATTTCAAATTAGCTTGCTTTAAAAGCTCTACTTTGTGTAATACCTTGCTAATTTTGTTTTCTAAAGAATCTACAATATCTTCAATATTACTCATTTACAAATTTCAATACTTATATCACAAAGTTAACATACCTAAGGTTAAATTACAATTGTTTTTTCATAAAATTTCAAATTCTTCTTTATTACTCATAACCAGAACAATTGGCTTGATTTTTGTTTAAAGCTTTGCTTATTAACATCAAATTGATATTTTAGCCTAATACCAATCACAATTGAGAACAACCCTTAAATCTAATTTTTAAAATTTAATTGGTAACATATAAATTATGCGATTAATCCTCATTCTTTTTTTATTTTTCTCATCCTTTTCTATTGCTCAAAATAACTATCCTCAAGATTATTTTAGAAGTCCGTTAGATATTACATTAATGCTTTCTGGTACATTTGCAGAGTTACGCTCTAATCATTTTCATTCTGGACTAGATATAAAAACACAACAACGAGTGGGCTTAAATGTATACGCATCGGCTAGTGGTTTTGTAAGTAGAATTAAAATATCGCATTTTGGCTACGGAAAAGCGTTATACATTACACACCCAAATGGCTATACTACGGTTTACGCACATTTGAATAAATTTTCTCCAGACATAGAGGCCTATGTAAAAAAACATCAATACGAAAAAGAATCTTTCGAAATTGAATTATTTCCTAATGCTGGAGATTTAAAAATTAAAAAAGGTGATATTGTTGCTTTAAGCGGAAACACTGGTGGCTCTGGCGGACCACATTTACATTTTGAAATTCGTGATAAAGAAGAACGACCTATAAACCCTATGCTTTTTGGTATTGATATAAAAGATTCTATAAATCCTATAATAACATCGCTTTATGCATATCCGATGGATGAAAATTCATTTATAAACAAATCGAATACTAAAAAGAAACTCCGCTTAATTCCAATAAAAAACGGTGATTATGTAGTTGAAAACATTGAAGCTTATGGCAACATTGGTTTTGGCATTGAAACCAATGATAGACAAAATTTAACAGCTAATAAAAATGGAGTTTATAATATTCAAACCTTTGTTAATGGTAATAAAAATTTCGAACTTGATTTTAGGCGTTTTTCCTTTAGTGAAACCAAACACCTAAATAGACTTATAGATTACGAACATTATAAAACTAAAAAATCTCGTGTTCAAAAGCTATTCAATCAAAACAATCCTTTAAGCTTATATAAAGATGTTTTAAATGATGGTATTTTACATATAAAAGATAGCACGTATTCGGTTTACAAAATAAAAGTTGGCGATTTTGAAAACAATAATACTTGGGCAACTGTAACTATTAAAGGAAGTAAAATAGACTCCATAAAAAGTGAACCAAAAAAAACTACACCTTATTTTATTAATACTAATGAAACAACTAATTTAAAAAAAGGAAAAGTATCGGTTGATTTTTATAAAGACACCTTTTATGATAATTTTTACATAGATTTTGATGTAAAAAATGACACTTTATTATTGCATGAAGACATTATTCCTGCAAAAAAAAGCTTCACAATTAGTTATGATGTTAGTGCATATTCCGATAAAGATAAAAGCAAATTATATATAGCCAGATTATTAGGTTACAAAAAATTTCCTGCATATTCTTCAACAAAAAGAAAAGGCAATCTATTAACAACTTATACAAGAACATTAGGTGAATTTGCCCTAGCAACAGACACTATCAAACCAACCATTACACCCATTAATTTTAAAAAAGGACAGTGGTTAAGTAATTTTAGATATTTAAAAATTAAAATTGACGATGAAGGTTCTGGAATTTCAAATTACAGAGCTACGGTAAACGGAACATGGGTTTTAATGGAGTACGATTACAAAACAAAAATGCTAACGCACGATTTTAATGATGGATTAATTACAGAAACAAAAAATAATTTAAAACTAATTGTTACCGATAATGTTGGAAATAATTCTACTTTTGAAACAGTCTTTTATAGAAAATAAATTTTCTCGCTTTTGAATTCAAAATTTTCACTTACTGTCATTCTATTTTTATTATTTGTTTCTTTAGGATATTCACAAACGGCAACTATTAAAGGTGTTATTTTAAATGATAAAAACACCCCTATTTCCAAAGTAAACATTAAGGCTGGTTCAGTTGGCACAGAAACAAATGAAAACGGATTTTATTCTTTAAAAATTCCTGCAAATCAAGATATCCCCATAGAGTTCTCTCATCTTGTGTATAAAAAAATAATCATCACTTTCAATCTAAAAAATGGTGAAACTCATGAATTTAACCCAGTAATGAATACGGCTATTGAGCAAATTGCTACTGTTGTAGTTTCTGGAAAACGCAGAAAAGATGTTGAAGGCATAACAACCTTAAAACCAGAAACCATTAGAAAAATACCAGGAGCCAATGCTGGTGTAGAAAACTTACTATTAACACTCCCTGGAGTTAGTAATAACAATGAATTAAGCACACAGTACTCTGTTCGTGGTGGTAATTACGACGAAAACTTGGTGTACGTAAATGGTATTGAGGTGTATCGACCGTTTTTAATTCGCTCGGGGCAACAAGAAGGTTTAAGCTTTGTAAATACCGATTTGGTTCAGAATGTCGATTTTTCCTCAGGTGGTTTTCAGGCTAAATATGGCGATAAGCTATCTTCGGTTTTAGATATTACCTATAAAAATCCGTATCAATTTGAAGTTAATGTCGATTTAAGTTTATTAGGTGGCAGTATCTCAGTTGAAAATATTAGTAAAGATTCCAAATTCTCAAGTATTGTTGGTTTACGCTATCGCGATAATGGTTTGTTGGTTAATGCCAAAGAAACCGAAACCAATTATGATGCTGCTTTTGCCGATGCGCAAGCCTATTTAACTTATAAGTTTACCGATAAATTTCATTTAAGCTTTTTAGGAAACGCCTCTTTAAATAAATACAGTTACCAACCACAAACGCGACAAACCAATTTTGGTACACTCGCAGATCCTTTAGCTTTATTAGTGTTTTACGAAGGACAAGAAAAAGACCAGTATCAAACGGCTTTTGGTGCTTTTAAAGGCACATATTTTGCGAACGATGATTTAACACTTCATGCCATTGCATCAACTTATCACACCACCGAAGAAGAGTATTTTGATATTTTAGCACAATACCGATTGGGTGAAGTAAACACGAATATTGGTGATGAAAATTTAGGTGAAGTAGAATTTAGCGAAGGTATTGGCGGGCAATTAAATCACGGACGAAACGATTTAGACGCATTAATTACCACAGTTGAACATAAAGGCGATTTAAAAATTGATGACAATCGAATTGAATGGTCTGTAAAATATACTAATGAAGATATTCGTGATCGTTTGGTTGAATGGGAAGTTATTGATTCTGCTGGATTTTCAATTCGTCCACCACATATTGATGCCTTTAACGAGCAACCTTACACACCATTTGAAGGTCCTATTGAAGCGTTTCAAAATGTTCGTACCACTAACAACACCAAAATCAACAGGCTGCAAGCCTACGCCCAATGGAGCAAACGTTCTGTAATAGGAACCAGTGATGTTTGGTACAATGCGGGATTGCGAGTGCATAATTGGTCGGTTAATGGTGATGCTTCGACTGCGCTCAGCACAAGTTCAAAAAAGTCTCAAACAGTGTTTAGTCCGCGTGCGCAATTCGCCATAAAACCTTATTGGGAAAAAGATATGCTCTTTAGAATTGCTGGAGGTTTATATTATCAACCGCCATTTTACAGAGAATTACGAGATGCCGATGGTGTTGTTCAACCCAACGTAAAAGCGCAACAATCGTTTCATTTAGTTTTAGGTAACGATTACAGTTTTAAAATGTGGAATAGACCTTTTAAATTAACTACCGAAACGTATTATAAAAATTTGAGTGATGTAAATCCTTATACTTTAGAGAATGTTCGTATACGTTATAGCGCCAATAATTCCGCGAAAGCGTATGCTTATGGATTGGATATGCGCTTGAATGGTGAGTTTGTACCTGGGACTGAGTCGTGGTTTAGTTTTGGATATTTAAAAACTGAAGAAAACATAAATAATCGCGGTTATATTGCACGACCAACAGACCAGCGTTTAAAGTTTGCAGCGCTATTCCAAGATTATGTACCGAATATACCAAATATGAAAATGTACTTAAACTTGGTATTTAATACAGGTTTACCCGGTGGCTCACCTAGTTATGCAGACCCTTATGAGTATCAAAATAGATTACCGTCATACAAAAGAGCCGATGTTGGTTTTCAATTCGTTATCGTTGATGACAAAAAGCAATTTAACAGCGGTTGGAAAAAGCCTTTTAAAGAATTATCTTTTGGTGTTGAGATTTTTAATATTTTTGATGTACAAAACTCTATAACCAATACTTGGGTACGCGATGTTTATAGCAAACGTCAATACGCCATTCCTAATTACTTAACGCCTCGGGTTTTTAATGTGCGAACTACAATGAAGTTTTGAACTTATTGAAATGAATACAAAAAGTAATATTATAAAAAAAGCAGAATTTAACCCAAAAATTAAATCGTACATACTTTTTGTCGTTTCTTTTTTCTTATTAATTTCTATTGCTGGAATCCCTATTTTAATTGTTTGGTTTCTGGGTCTTGGTCAATATATAAGCAAACGTTTTTATGAAAATTTAGAATGCCAATTAACAAACCGACACTTAGAATTTAAAAAAGGGGTACTGTTTAAAGTTGAAAAAACAATTCCGTTAGAAAACATTCAGGATTTAACATTTATTGAAAATCCGTTATTAAAATATCTCGATTTACGTATTCTTAAAATTGAAACTGCTGGACAAAGCAACCCTAAAGGCAGCGATATGAAACTTATTGGTATTATTGATTCTGCTAACTTTAAAGAGCAGGTATTAAAGCAACGCGAAGCAATTCAATCTTATTCGAAAAACAGTTCGCAAAATATTTCTTCAAGTGAAAAAACGAATATTTTGTTAGAAGAGATTAGAGACCTATTAAACGAAATTAAAAATAAAGATTAATAGATATTTATCGAATTACTAAAAATCATCTTGCTTTATGGGTTCTTGTTAGCACATACCTTACATCGTAAACCTCTGCTGCAAAATCTGATACGATTTTAACTGTTCCTCCATTTGCTTGCCATGTACCTAAAGTATAAGCGTTAAAAGAACTCAAATAAAAGTGTTCAACCCCAATTCCTTTTGATGTTATAAAATCTCTTGTAAAAATTTCTCCTACAGCACCCCCTAGATCAATCGATATAGTTATTTTAGTGGTCTGATTTGCAATTGGTCTTAATCTAAATTCTATCACTATATTGATACCATCACCATTCCTACCCGTAATTGTAGAGTTAGCAGAATTATAAAACGTTGTTACATCTACTGGTTTTTGGAAATCTAATATTGCACCTGCATTGTTAGGTAAAGTTATCTTGGTAGAAGCCAATAGATTTAATGGAGAACCTGAAGTGTATTGAGTGTCTGAGTATTGTGCCCACCCTGTATAATCATTTCCACTAGCACTAAGTTTTACCCAACTGCTACTATCATAAAAATAGAAAGCATTTTGGTCGGTATCAAAAACCAATAACCCAGTTGCTGGCGTTATTATTGCTATTCGTTGAGCAGATGTCATTCTCGGTGTTAAAACACCTTGAGTGGTAGATGAAATATCTAAAACTGAAGAAGCATCAGGAGATGTTGTACCGATACCAACTTGAGAAAATGAAACTATGGATATAAGAAAAAATAACGATGTTAAAATAAAGAGAATTCTATTTTTCATAACTGTAGATTAATTAGATTTAGGGGACTGCTTTTTTTTTACAAAATAAGAAAAAAAAATTAAACAAAATTAATCCTACAAATAAAACTTTTAATCTATTAAAAATACCTTTAATCTTGTATCGATTTTAAATAAACTCGCTCAAAGCATCAACCACATAATCTATTTCTTCTTTTGTATTATAGATGCTAAAAGAAAACCGAATAGAGGGTTTTTGCATATCCTCATTACTTAAAATTTCTGATAAAACATGAGACCCTTTTGTACTTCCGCTTTGGCAAGCACTACCCTTAGAACAAGCAATGCCTTTTAAATCTAGTTGAAATAACAACATACTTGCTTTTTCTGGAGCTACAGGCAAACATACATTAACTAAGGTATAAGTCCCTTTTTCCATATCTCCAGAATAGCCATTAAATTTTGCTAATGGTAGTTTTAATTTTAGCTGTTTAATAAAATATGCTTTTAGAGATTTTACATATTCCGACTCTTCATCTAATTTATCATAAGCTAATTTTAAAGCTTCTTCTATACCAACAATATTATGTACACTTTCGGTTCCTGCACGAAAACCACGCTCTTGCTCGCCACCAAAAATTAAAGGCTTTAAACCTGAGTTTTTTCTAATAAAAGTGAAACCAACGCCTTTTGGCCCGTGGAATTTATGCGCTGCTGCTGCTAAAAAATCGACTGGAATCTCTTGTAAATCTAATTTATAATGTCCTACAGATTGTACAGTATCGCTATGAAATAAAGCGTTTTTAGCTTTACACAAATCGGCAACTTTTTTAATGTCTAAAATGTTTCCTATTTCGTTATTAACATGCATTAAACTAACTAAAGTTTTTTTTGAAGTGCTAAGCAATATTTCTAAATTGTTATAATCTACAGTGCCGTTAGTGTCTATATTTACATAGCTAACAGTTAAATTGTACTCTTTTTCAAGTTGTTCAATGGTATGCAAAATGGCATGATGCTCAATTTTTGAAGTAATAATGTGCTCAACCTTTAAATCTCTTACCGCACTTCGTAACACTAAATTATCGGCTTCAGTTCCGCCCGAAGTAAATACAATTTCGCCAGCTGACACATTCAAATAACTCGCAATTGTTTTTCTTGATTTTTCAATTAATGATTTAGATGACCTCCCAAAACTATGTGAAGATGAAGCATTTCCATAATTATTCTTCAATATTTCAGTCATTTTATCAATAACCTCATCACGAATTTGTGTGGTTGCAGCGTTATCAAAATATATATGTTTCATCTACTTATTTAGATTAAATGGCAAAAAAATAATTCAATGTGCTTTAAGCACCAAAAATACTTGAAATAAAATTATTATCAATATGATACGTTATAAATAACAATTCTATATTTTTGCTCTAAAACCCAAACACATGCGTAAATTATTTTTTGCTTTACTAACACTTAATTTTATTTGTCTTTTTTCTTGTAGTGATGGTGATATTATTGATGTTGAATTAGATTTTGATGGTAATTATAGTGCATGCCAAGGTATTAAGGGTTTGGTACTGTACAAAACAAAAAGTGCCCCATCTGAATCCCTTTCAGTTATTATTACTTCATTAGCAATCGATGACCTTTTAGCAGTTGGCGACGATAATACCTTAATCACAGAAAAAACAGGAACACTAAATTATAGGACTTATAGTAATACCAAAATTACGGGCACCGACTTATTTTGCAAAGATATTCCCTCTTCAGACATTAATATTGTAAATGATTATGAAAGCAGTTGTGAAGCTACATTTACTACTATTTTAACTGAAGATGATAATGATGGTATTCCTGCTGCATTAGAAGATGAAAATTTAGACGGTGATAATAATCCAGCTACAAATCCAACAGATACTGACAAAGATGGTTTACCAAACTATTTAGATGAAGATGATGATGGTGATAATGTACTTACAAAAGACGAAAATCCAGACCCTAACGGTGACGGTAATTTAAGTGATGCTCAAAATACAGATGGTATAGGTTTGCCTGATTATTTAGAACCTGATGATGATGGTGACGGTGTTTTAACACGAGATGAAGAAACCAATACGCAAGACCAAAACCCGAAAAACGACATTACAAATAGTGACATTGGACCAGACTACTTAAACAAAGACGTTGCTAATACAGACACCCCTGCAACTAAATACAGAAAACATACCATAAGCAAAACCTATATAGTTACTTTAACCATAAAAGGAATTAGTATAGACATTTTATCGCAAGATGAACAATCTTTTGGAACATTATCTGACAGTAATATTGGCAGTAACTTTAAATCGAGAACTGAAACGCCAGCTTTTAATTAGTAACTGCTACATTTTGATAAATATAAACTTCGGTAGCTCCTAAACCATATTTTTGGTAATTGGCATCGTAAAATTTCACATTGTTGTAACGCCCAAAAAGGTAATCTAATTCTATTTTTAAAACACCTTCTCCAACTCCATGAATAAATACCATTTTTTGTATGCGATTTTTTATGGCGAATTCTAACTGTCGTCTAGCTGTATCTAATTGTAAGGTTAGCATATCATGATTACTCATCCCTTTTGGAGATTTTACTAATTGATTAATATGCAAATCTACCTCCATAGTAGGCTCGTAACGATCTTTCGCTTTTACTTTTTTTGTGACTTTCCTTTTTGGTTGTTCTTTTTCAGAAATAACGGCATTAATACTTGAATGCGAAAACAATTCATCTTTCATGCTTTTATCAGACTTACTTTTAACCAATTCATCTGCTTTAAAATCTAACAAAAAACCATCATCGGTTTCAATTGAAATAGAATCACCGCTTATTTTTTTAATAACACCAGATAAATCTTCGTCTAAAACTAATACAGCATCTCCAGTTTTAAAAATCATAGTACATCATCTTTATTAATATCAACAGAATCATCATCTAAATTTTTACTGGGAATATTTCTGGAAATTCTATAAATTCCAATCATTAGCATCACAATACCTCCAATTAAAATATACTGATTTTGCTCGGTTCCAGTTTTTGAATATATAGCTATAATAGCACCTAAAACTATCAATATATAATTAAAATATTTCATTAATAAATCACTTAAAATTAAACAACCAAATTACGCTAAAAAATAGATTTTGTATAAATAATTCTTGGTTAAATAGCATAATTTATATCGTTGAAATACACTTTTAGACGATATATTGCTATTTAACTAAAAAAAACTATATTTGTTATTTAAACACTAAGTATATTTTTATGCCCCTAAGATTTACTATTATATTATTATTAACTGCAAATCTATCTTTTGCTCAAGATTTATATGTTGCAAATGACACTTATTTGTACTCAAGAGACGTAGTTGTATTTGTAAATGATGATATTAGACTTGAAACTCCTACATCTAACCTTTATCTTAGAGGCAATGCTCAACTTTTGCAGAATACAGATACTAAAAATTCTGATGCTGGTGAGTTATCTATTTATCAAAATCAAACCACTGGTATTTATGAATATAATTTTTGGTGTTCGCCAGTTGGCATAAGTGTAGATGGTACAACGCAAGCAAATGTGTCTTTTCAGGGTGATAATAGTATACATAATCCTGCAGATCATACAGATTTAACCAACGTTGCCTCATCAGCATATTTATTTACATCTTCTTATAATGGTACAGCTACTCAACTTTCAAATTATTGGATATACACTCTAATAGATGGTGAAGGTTATTTTGGTTGGAATCAAGTTTTCGACAACAATCCAATTACTACTGGCTATGGGTTTACACTAAAAGGAAGCCCTAATACTAATAATGTTTTAGATTTTAGAGGCAGACCAAATAACGGTACTATTACGGTTAGTTGTGCTTATGATGGTACCGACGATGAACCAAATTCTGGAATACCAAATAGAGCAGAAACCTTAACAGGAAACCCATACCCTTCAGCATTAGACTTAAAATTATTTTTAATTAACGCCACAAATCAAACAGTTTTAAGTGGAGAAATATTTTTTTGGGAACAAAAACCTAAAAATTCTCATGCATTGGCTAGTTATGAAGGAGGATATAGTATTTACACACCTGGTGCACCTGGTAATTTAGCAGATAACGGAACTTATGCTACTGCTGCTTTTGAAAGCTATAATGGAGATGGTAGTACAAACACAACAACTACTGGTAACACTATCGATTATAGTGCTAACAACTCAAGGCGTTTTGCAGCAATAGGTCAAGGTTTTGTTGTAAGCAGTAATGGCGCTGGAGGTAATTTTGAATTTACAAACAGTATGCGCGTTTATAGAATTGAAGACTCTACTACTGGAGGAGATGGTTCAATTTTTGCAAAATCTAATAAAGAAAAAAAGGATTCAAAAAAAGAAACTATTATTATGTCACATAATAAAGTAGACTACAAATCTGTTTTAGAAAACCCAACAGTTATTCCAGAAATTAGGATACACACCAAAGTAAACAACACTTTTTATAAAGAAAATGTAATTGCTTTTCGAAATTCTACACCAAATAATATAGCCTACAATCGATTTTATGATGGTATAAATATTCATTCGTTAAATTCTGATGCTTATTTAATTTCAGAAAATCAAGAATTGACTATTAAGTCTATTAATTATGATGAAACAACAAGAATTCCCTTTGGCTTAAAGGCAGAGAATGACAATACACCTTTTAGCATTAAAGTTAATCAATTAAAAGATGTGCCAACAGATGTAGACATTTATGTTTATGATAATGTTAATAATACCTACACAGATGTAAAAAATGGGGCTTTTGAAATTATTTTAGAAAAAGGCACTTACAACAATCGTTTTGAGATTACTTTTAATAGCCAATCATTAACTGTTGATGCGACTATTTTTAATGATTTCAATATCTTTCAAAACAATACCATTTCAGAATTAAAAATTATAAACCCTAACGCTTTAAATATAAAATCGTTTAACTTATTTGATGTTTCTGGAAAGCAAGTATTGAATCAAAACATTTTAGAAACAAAAAGCAGCTATACATTTTCTACAAAATCTTTAAGTGATGGTGTTTATATCGCTAGAATTAGCTCGTCTAACAATCAAAATTTCACTAAAAAAGTAATAATTTCTAATAAAAATTAAACAACAATTTAGTTTTTAAAAGCTATTGTTTGCAAGCATTTTTTTCTAAATTTGGCAAAACTTAAACTTTGTAATGCAAGCTTTGGAAGACTATATGCTGCCCTGTTTAAACAAAAAACTTTTTGGAGTAGATTGCATGGGTTGTGGTATGCAACGCTCAATCTCTTTAATAGGCCAAGGAGATTTTGTTGGCGCTTTTTATATGTATCCAGCTATTTACAGTTTAATTTCTCTTTTTGTTTTTATTGGTTTAAATATTTTCTTTAAATTTAAACATTCAAATAAAATAATTACAATACTTGCAATTATAACCGTACTAACAATTATAACAAGTTTTATTATTAAACTAATCAATTAAAATTCACACATGGAACAACAAAAACTCAATCCAACTATCGTTTATGTATTAGCTATTTTAGGTCTTTTGTGCTGCTGCATTGGCGGTTTAGGATTTATTCTTGCCGGTATTGCTTTTTTTATTGCGCATAGTAAATTAAATGCTGTAAAACTGAATCCTGAAGGTTTTGAACCTACAAGTATAAAAGCGATGAATACAGCTAAAATTGTAGCTTTGGTTATACTAATAATTAATATTTTATATTTTATAATGACTATTTATAGAATATCTACTGTTGGATGGGATGAACTTATGCAACAATCTCAAGATATGTTAGAACAAATGCAGAATAATTAACAGATATTACGTATAAAAAAAAGCGACCAATTGGTCGCTTTTTTTATACAATAAACATCATTTTTTTAAAATGAAGATGCTGCAAACAACATACTGCCAACAATTATTAAAACATA
>NZ_CAXIBN010000098.1:0-12196 GCF_964021735.1 uncultured Wocania sp.
GTTTCATCTTCATAAATAACAAGTTGTGCTTCATTAATTAATTTTTTAAGTGGAAAGTTACCATTAATTTTAGGTAAGTAGTCACCATTTTCGTCTAACTGTCTATAGGTTTTTTTAAAGTAATCTAAAGCAGACATATCTTTAGACCCATTATTATCACTATCAACCATTCCATTAAATAAATCAACAATAGCCATAGAGCCTTCAGCTCCCTTTAAATATAGTTTTTCATCACCTAAGGTTTTGTTTCCATTTGATAAGGGTATACTATAATCATTTATAAAAGTGTTTAACCTATTACCAGTAATATTTAATGTGTAAGTATCTTGATCTTTGTTTCCATTAATAGATGAATCCTTTGAGTAATATATAGTAATGTTAGCAGTGCTTAAATTAAAAAACGTCATGTTTCCTTTGCCATCAATAGCTTCGGCTTTAAAGTATAAGCCTCTAAAATAATCTTTAAAATTATTAGCATTACTTAAAACTGGGTCGTCTTCTTTATCAAAAATTATAGTTTTCCAGTAGTCTTTATCTAAATGCACCCTTAATGCTGGTACTTGCCTATCGAAAACGTCTTGATTTCCTTCTGTAGTTTTTAAAACTATGGTTTTACTACTTGGAACATACTGTTCTAGCTCATAAATAACCTCACCTTTATGAGCTTCAAAATTTATAACATTAGTGCCGTCAAGAGCCGAATTTGTTGAACTACTTGCATTAGAGTAATAATTTTGTGTGTCGTTAAACTCAGAATTCGGGTTGAAACCCCTTAAAAAGTAATTGTTTCTGTAAACTGTTAATTTTATTGGAGAACCACCGTATAAAGAGTCTTTGATGGTATATTTAACCTCAGAAGAGCCTTCTTCTGTGCCATCTTCTTTACTGTAATAAGGCACTTTTAAAATCACAGAATCTATTACAGGGTTATCTCCAAAATTAGGATTGGAAACAGACGGTGTTACTTGCGTTATAATGCTTGCTGTAGTTTGTCCATAAGCAGGGTCGTTAAAGACTCCAAACAAGTTTGATGATAAACCGTTAATTTGCAAAGAATCTAATTTTTTATTGTATGCTAAAATTTGAAGATTTAAATTATCAGTATTAAAATTAGCATTGTCTTTTCCTAAAACATCACTTTCAATGGTGTTAAAATCTTTGTCGCAGGCAATAAGTATTACCATAGCTAACAGGAAAGTGCTAGAGAATTTAAGGGCTTTAAATATTTTTTTCATATATTCTTTTTAAATGAAATGTGAGGTTAGTTACAAACTTTTGTATTAAAAAATTCTGTGTAAGCTTCACCAAATTCATCTTTACTTTTGTACTCTAAAATAGGTTTGTCTGATGCTTTTAAATACGATTCTAAAGTTTCAGGAATATTTTCAGATCCAACTATTAATGCATCAGAATAGTCAATAGCAACTTTCATTAAATTATTATAAGACGGTTCTTCAAGCGTTTTAATAGCGTTATCATCTATATTATCAAACTTAATTTTATTAATCATGTCTTTGTTTAACGTACCATCAAAACTTTGATTGTATATAGAAGTAACAATCTTACTTTCGTTAAACAATGGTTCGTCTTTATAATACGCTTTTAAATATAAAGGCAGTAACGAAGCCAACCAACCATGGACATGAATAACATCTGGCGACCAGTTTAGTTTTTTAACCGTTTCTATAACACCTTTTGCAAAGAAAATTGCACGTTCGTCGTTATCAGAAAACAATTCACCATTTTCATCGGTAAGTGTTGCTTTGCGTTTAAAATACTCATCATTATCAATAAAATAAACCTGTATACGTTCTTTTGGTATAGAGGCTACTTTAATAATAAGTGGCATATCTAAATCATTAATAACCAGATTTATACCAGATAATCTTATAACTTCATGTAGTTGATGCCTTCTCTCATTAATATTGCCATATCGAGGCATGAAAATTCTTATTTGCCCACCTTGTTGATTTACCAATCTAGGAGCTTCAAAAGACATAGATGAAATTTCAGTCTCGGGTAAATAAGGCACTACTTCAGATGATACATATAATATCCTCTTATCTTTCATATGTTAGTTTTTGTTGTCTTTTTGTAGCTATATAAATGAATAGCTTTTTGAGAATTCAAAATAAAAAACACGCAAAAGTACAAAATTTTATGCGAATTGCCAGTAAAATATTAAGTTTGCAAGCGTTAATTTTTTATTAAATAATGAAGATTTTTTCACAAAAAATGCAAATTTCAGCTGAGGTTGATGAATTAAAAGCGAAACAACTCTCCGTAGGTTTAGTGCCAACCATGGGTGCTTTACACGAAGGACATTTGGCTTTGGTTAAAAAAGCTTTAAATGAGAACGATAGGGTTGTGGTAAGCATTTTTGTAAATCCTACACAGTTTGATAATAAAGACGATCTTAAAAAATATCCAAGAACTCTAGATGATGATGTGGCCTTATTAAAAACAGTCTCAAAAGATAAAATTTTAGTTTATGCTCCAGCCGTTGAAGATATTTACGAAGGCAATACTGTATCGCAAAGTTTCGATTTTGATGGTTTAGAGTTTGAAATGGAAGGGAAATTTAGAAACGGACATTTTGATGGTGTTGGTACTATTGTAAAACGTTTTTTCGAGATTGTAAAACCGCATCGTGCATATTTTGGAGAAAAAGATTTTCAGCAATTAACAATCATTAAAAAGTTAGTTGAAAAGCATAATATACCTCTTAAAATTATAGGCTGTCCAATTCATCGAGAAACCAGTGGTTTAGCAATGAGTTCTCGCAATATACGACTAAAGCCTGAGTACAAAAAAGCAGCCCCATTTATCTACAAAACTTTAAAAGCTGCCAAAGAAAAATTTGGCACAAAAAGTGCTATTAAAGTTTCGAGATGGGTTGAAAATGAGTTTGCTAAACACGAGTTATTAAAATTAGAATATTTTATTATAGCAGACACAAAAACCTTAAAAACAGTAACAAGAAAATCAAACAAAAAAGCGTATAGAGCGTTTATAGCCGTATATGCAGACGATATTAGATTGATTGATAATATCGCATTAAATTAATTATCTTTGCAGCATGCAAATTCAAGTCGTAAAATCTAAAATTCACAGAGTAAAATGCACAGGTGCAGAACTCAACTATATAGGCAGTATAACCATTGACGAAGATTTAATGGATGCAGCCAACATTATACAAGGCGAAAAAGTTCAGATTGTAAATAACGATAACGGTGAACGTTTAGAAACTTATTGTATTCCTGGACCAAGAAACAGTGGAGAAATCACATTAAATGGAGCTGCCGCTAGAAAAGTATCTGTTGGCGATACACTTATTTTAATCACTTATGCTTTTATGGATATTGAAGAAGCAAAAGTGTTTAAGCCATCATTGGTATTTCCAGATGAAGCCACAAACTTGTTAAAATAAACTTTGAATCAAAAGACAAAAAATATACTAAAAACATTACTCCCATTATTATTGGGAGTTTTTTTGGTTTGGTATTCACTGTCTAAAGTTTCTGTCGAAGAGTTATTGGTTTACGCCAAAAACGCCAATTATACTTGGATTGTTTTAGGAATGTTTTTAGGGCTTTTAAGTCATTTGTCACGTGCTTACCGTTGGCGTTTTCAATTAGAACCTATGGGTTATAAAATTAAATTGGGTAATAGTATTATGGCAGTTTTTGTTACTTATTTAATTAATTATACTATTCCCAGAGCAGGCGAAGTTGCTAGAGCATCGTTACTCACAAATTATGAAGACGTGCCTTTTGAAAAAGGTTTCGGCACCATTGTAGCCGAACGTATTGCAGATATGCTGGTTATGTTAGGTATTATAACCATTACGCTTTTTCTTGAATTCGATTTTATCTATAATTTTTTAATTGAAAAATTCGATCCTATAAAAATCACTATGGCATTAGTTGTATTTGTTGTTTTAATGATATTGTTTTTTACATATATAAAGCGAAGTCGTTCTAAAATAGCATTAAAAATTAAAGCGTTTGTAAACGGACTTATTGAAGGCGCACTGAGTATTTTTAAAATGAAAAAAAAGTGGGCATTTATTTTCCATACTTTATTCATTTGGGGCATGTACGTACTCATGTTTTATGTCACGTCTTTTTCACTCGAAGAAACTAGTAATATTCCTTTTGCAGCCATATTAATTGGTTTTATAGCAGCAAGTTTTAGTATTGCAGCTACCAATGGGGGCATTGGCTCGTATCCGCTAGCTATTTATGCAGCATTTTCAATTTTTGGAATTGCCGAAGAACCAAGCATTGCATTTGGCTGGATTATGTGGGCATCTCAAACCATTATGATTATTGTTTTTGGTGGTCTATCATTAATTTATTTACCTATCTATAATAGAAGGTAGGCTTTGAAAAAAGATTAAAAAATTTCAAAATATCGATTTGAGTTTTTTCTAAAAGTACTAAGAATAGCTTTTTTAAACTTTCACTTAATTTCTTACCTTGCCCATATTAAATCTCAAATCATTTTAAAATGAAAAAGCCAATCATTTTTTTATTACTATTATTTTGCACTTTACATACTATTGATGCTCAAGTTAAATACGAAACTTTTGAGTCTTCAAAATTAGGAGAGACACGCGAACTTAAAATACAGCTACCAAGAGGTTACAATAATAATCAAGATAAAAAATATCCATTATTTATTGTTTTAGATGGTGATTATTTATTTGAAGTAGTTGCAGGAAACGTAGATTATTACTCGTATTGGGAAGATATGCCAGAAGCTATTGTAGTTGGTGTTAATCAATTTGATAAACGATTTGATGATTGCATGTATTCTGAACAAAACTCACTACCTATTGAAACTGGTGCTGCTTTTTACGAATTTATAGGTATGGAATTAATTCCGTATATAGAAAAAGCTTACAGAGCTGAAAATTTTAGAGTCGCCGTTGGACATGGAGAAACCGCAAATTTCATTAATTATTTTTTATTAAAGCAGCAGCCAATATTTCAGGGCTATGTGGTTATTAGTCCAGAATTAGCACCTAATATGCTCGATTATATTCCAGAGCAATTAGGTAAGATTGAATCTAAAATATTTTATTATTTAGCAAATACAACCAACGATGCATCGTCCATAAAAAAGATGACAAATGCTTTAAATGCAGACATATCTGCTTTGGAAACTAAAAATGTATTTTATAATTTTGATAGCTTTCAAGATGTATCCCATTATTCAGTGCCAGCACATGCTTTGCCAAAAGCAATAGAGAGTATTTTTTATGTGTTTCAGCCTATTAGTAAAAAAGAATATAAAGAGGTTATACTAAAGCTAGACACGTCTCCTGTTGAATATCTTGAAGAAAAATACAAAACCATTAATGAGCTTTTTGGCATTGAAAAGCAAATTCTAATTAACGATTTTAAGGCTATTTCGGCAGCCATTGAAAAAACAGAACAGTTTGAATATTTTGAAGCTTTAGGGAAAATAGCCCGAAAAGAATATCCCGAAACTTTATTAGGAAACTATTATTTAGCACGTTTTTATGAAGAGACTGGCGAACCTAAAAAAGCAATGCGCACCTATCAATCGGCTTATATGTTAGATGAAATAGCAGGTATTACAAAAGATTTAATGCTAGAAAAAGCCGATTTAATTAAATCAGATTTCGGGTATTAATGGCAAAAGTTAAAACTACTTTTTTCTGCCAGAGTTGTGGCAATCAATATGCAAAATGGCAGGGGCAATGTACTGCTTGTAAAGCATGGAATACTATTGTTGAAGAGGTTATTCAAAAACCAGAAAAAAGCGATTGGAAATCACCTACATCAACTGTAAAACGAGTTTCGATTCCTTTAAGAATTAACGAAATTGATAGCTCTAAAGAAGCAAGACTAGATACGTTTGATGCCGAATTTAATCGTGTTTTAGGGGGTGGTATTGTTCCAGGTTCCTTAACGCTTTTAGGTGGTGAACCCGGAATAGGAAAGAGTACTTTGCTCCTTCAAATTTCATTAAAGTTACCATATAAAACCTTGTATGTTTCAGGTGAAGAAAGTCAGAAACAAATAAAAATGCGTGCAGAACGCATCAATCCAAATAACAACAATTGTTACATTTTAACTGAGACTAAAACTCAAAATATCTTCAAACAGATTGAAGTTTTAGAACCTGACATTGTTATCATCGATTCCATTCAAACTTTACATAGCGATTATATAGAGTCGTCTTCTGGAAGTATATCGCAAATAAAAGAATGTACTGCAGAGCTTATAAAATTTGCTAAAGAAACTGCAACACCAGTGTTATTAATTGGTCATATTACAAAAGATGGAAACATTGCTGGCCCAAAAATTTTAGAGCACATGGTCGATACGGTTTTACAGTTTGAAGGTGACCGTAATCATGTTTTTAGAATTTTGCGTGCCCATAAAAACCGATTTGGCTCAACCAATGAATTAGGGATTTACGAAATGCAAGGTTCTGGATTACGAGAAGTTTCTAACCCATCAGAAATTTTAATTTCTAAAAAAGACGAAGAATTATCTGGGAATGCCATTGCTGCAACTTTAGAAGGTATGCGTCCTTTAATGATTGAGGTGCAAGCCTTGGTAAGCACTGCAGTTTATGGTACACCACAACGGAGTGCCACAGGATTTAATGCTAAACGATTAAATATGTTGTTGGCTGTTTTAGAAAAACGAGCAGGTTTCCGTTTAGGGGCAAAAGATGTGTTTTTAAACATTACAGGCGGTATTACAGTAGATGATCCTGCGATAGATTTAGCGGTTGTGGCATCTATTTTATCTTCAAATGAAGATGTGGCACTGCAAAAGGATTTTTGTTTTGCTGCCGAGGTAGGTTTGTCTGGAGAAATTCGCCCCGTACAACGCGTAGAGCAGCGTATTTTGGAAGCTGAAAAATTAGGCTTTTCAACTATTTTTGTGTCTAAATACAATAAAATTTCATTTAAAAATACGGTTATTAAAATTCAATTGATTTCTAAGATTGAGGATTTGGTAGATATAATTGTTTAATTTATAACAGTACCGTCTGCCTTAAATTCAATATCCTTATTCTTTCCTTTTCGTTTAAATTCTACATCATAAAAAAGACCTTTTGAGTGATGCTGAACTTTTTCAATCTCAGTGATTTTGCCGTTATAGTCTTTTTCGATTTTATCTCTAATAGGTTTAGGCAAATCTTTTTTATCGATACTGCTTTCAGTCTCAATCCACATGCCATTTGGTTTAAAATCAGCTCTATATTTTATACCATCAATTTTAAAATTTGATTCATAATTACCATTTGAATCTTTATGCCAATCTGGGTCATTTTCACCTGGATATTTTGCTTGAAATGTTTTTTTAACAGCATCAGGAACTTGACTATTTACTGTTTGATTACAGCTAAAAGTTAAAGCCAAACAGATTGCAGTAACAAGTAATGATATATTTTTCATAAGAAATATTTTTAGAATTAATTTGTGTTATACAAAGATAAACATTAATCAATGTGTTTAATTAACGGATTTCCTATGATTATTAACTCAAACAAAATACATACGTTTTATATTAAAAACAGTGCTGTTTTCTCAAAATTCCTTAAATTCGCATCCTTATTACAAAAGAGAGTAAATGAGCACGAAATTTCCTGAATATAAAGGACTTGACTTACCCAATGTAGCAAACGAGATACTGCAATATTGGCAAGAAAATAACATCTTTGAAAAAAGTATTTCCACTAGAGAAGGCAACAAACCGTATGTGTTTTATGAAGGACCACCATCTGCAAATGGACTTCCTGGAGTACATCATGTTTTAGCACGTGCTATTAAAGATATTTTTCCGCGTTATAAAACCATGAAAGGTTACCAAGTTAAGCGCAAAGCGGGTTGGGATACACATGGTTTGCCAATAGAATTGGGGGTAGAAAAAGAATTAGGCATTACCAAAGAAGATATCGGTAAAACCATTTCGGTTGAAGATTATAATGCGGCTTGCCGTAAAGCCGTTATGCGCTACACAGATGTTTGGAACGACCTAACTGAAAAAATGGGTTATTGGGTAGATATGGATGATCCATATATTACTTACGAACCAAAATACATGGAATCTGTTTGGTGGTTGCTAAAACAGATTTATAATAAATCGTTACTATATAAAGGGTATACCATTCAGCCCTATTCGCCAAAAGCAGGAACAGGGTTAAGCTCGCATGAGTTAAACCAACCAGGAACGTATCAAGATGTTACAGATACAACGGTTGTGGCACAGTTTAAAGCTAAATTAGAATCGCTGCCTGAATTTTTACAAAACGAAGGCGATGTTTATTTTTTAGCTTGGACAACCACACCTTGGACGTTGCCAAGTAATACCGCTTTAACCGTTGGTGCAAAGATTGATTATGTGTTGGTTGAAACTTATAATCAATATACTTTTGAGCCTATAAAAGTTGTTTTGGCTAAACTTTTGGTAGCTAAACAATTTGCAGGAAAGTTTAAACAAGTTGAAGACAAATCAGAATTACTAAACTATACATCTGGAGATAAAAAAATTCCGTTTTACGTTGTAAAAGAATTCACAGGCAAAGATTTAGTAGGCATCACATACGAACAACTTTTACCTTATTCATTACCAAACGATAATCCAGAACATGCATTTCGGGTTATTTCTGGAGATTTTGTAACCACAGAAGATGGTACAGGTATAGTACACACCGCACCAACTTTTGGAGCCGATGATGCTTTAGTGGCAAAGCAAGCTACGCCAGAAGTACCACCCATGTTGGTAAAAGATGAAAATGACAATTTAGTACCGTTGGTAGATTTACAGGGCCGTTTTCGTCCAGAAATGGGTGAATATGCTGGTAAATATGTAAAGAACGAGTATTATAATGATGGTGAAGCTCCAGAGCGTTCGGTCGATGTAGAGTTAGCTATTCAATTAAAAACAGAAAATAAAGCCTTTAAGGTTGAAAAATATAAACACAGTTATCCAAATTGTTGGCGTACTGATAAACCTATTTTATATTATCCATTAGATTCTTGGTTTATAAAAGTGACTGATGTTAAGGATAGAATGCATGAACTAAATAAAACCATTAATTGGAAACCAAAAAGTACAGGTGAAGGACGGTTTGGTAATTGGTTAGCAAATGCAAATGATTGGAACTTATCGCGTTCAAGGTATTGGGGTATTCCGTTGCCAATTTGGAGAACCGAAGATGGTAAAGAAGAAATTTGTATCGGATCTGTTGAAGAACTGAAAGTTGAAATGCAAAAAGCAGTTTCAGCAGGGGTTTTAAAAGCCGATATTTTTGCAGATTTTGAAATTGGAAACAACTCTGAAGAAAACTATGCTAAAATCGATTTGCATAAAAACATTGTAGATAATATTGTTTTAGTATCGCCAACTGGTCAAAAAATGTTCCGCGAAAGCGATTTAATTGATGTTTGGTTCGATTCTGGATCTATGCCTTATGCCCAATGGCATTATCCATTTGAAAATAGAGAGCTTATTGATGGCTCTCGTCATTCCGAACTTGTTTCGGAATCTCATGATGAGGACCTGAAACAAGTTCAGGTTGACAAAAGAGCTTTTCCTGCCGATTTTATTGCAGAAGGTGTCGATCAAACACGAGGATGGTTTTATACACTTCATGCTATCGGAACTATGGTCTTCGATTCTGTAGCCTATAAAAATGTAGTGTCTAACGGATTAGTGTTAGATAAAAACGGGCAAAAAATGTCGAAGCGTTTAGGAAACGCCGTAGACCCTTTCGACACCTTGTCAACTTATGGTGCAGATGCAACACGATGGTATATGATTATGAATGCAAATCCATGGGATAATTTAAAGTTTGATGTTGACGGTATTGAAGAAGTAAAGCGTAAGTTTTTCGGAACACTTTATAACACCTATTCATTCTTTCAATTGTATACAAATTTAGATAATTTCACGTATTCTGAAGCTGATATCCCTTTGGCCGAAAGACCAGAAATAGACCGTTGGATTCTTTCCGAATTACATACATTGATTCAAAAAGTAGATGCGTTTTATTCAGAATACGAGCCAACCAAAGCAGCGAGAGCGATTTCAAATTTTACACAAGATTATGTAAGCAACTGGTTTGTACGTTTAAGTAGAAGACGTTTCTGGAAAGGTGATTATCAGCAAGATAAAATATCAGCATATCAAACGCTTTACACTTGTATGGAAACCATTGCCAAATTGAGTGCGCCAATTGCTCCTTTCTTCATGGATCGCTTGTATCTCGATTTGAATTCGGTGACTAAAAAAGAAACTTTTGAAAGTGTGCATTTAGCAGATTTTCCGGTTTTTGATGCATCTTTTGTAGATAAAAGCTTAGAACGAAAAATGGAAGCTGCTCAAACAATATCATCATTAGTATTGTCGTTAAGAGCTAAGGAAAAGATAAAAGTACGTCAGCCGCTTCAAAAAATCATGATTCCAGTTGATAGCGTGCAACAAAAAGAAGAAATTTTAGCAGTTTCTGAGCTTATAAAACATGAAGTAAATGTGAAAGAAATAGAACTTCTAGAAGATGCTTCAGATATTTTAGTAAAACAGATAAAACCTAATTTTAAAACTTTAGGACCGCGTTTTGGGAAGGATATGAAAGCCATTGCTAATGAAGTAATTAACTTTACAGCAGAAGATATTAACAAAATAGAACAAAATGGTAATTTGGATGTAGAAGTTAATGGAAAAAAGATTACTTTAGAACGCACAGATGTAGAAATTATATCGCAAGATATTGAAGGTTGGTTAGTTGCAAACGAAGGTGCTTTAACAGTAGCTTTAGATGTAACACTGACTGATGATTTGAAAAAAGAGGGTATTGCAAGAGAATTGATAAATCGTATACAAAATTTACGTAAAGATTCTGGGTTTGAAGTTACAGATAGAATTGATGTAACACTTCAAAAAGATACTAATATTGAAAATGCTGTAAAGCACAATATTGGATATATTAAAACAGAAACATTAACTGAAGAATTAGAAATTATAGAACAAGTAAATAATGGTATAGAAATTGCTTTTGATGATGTAAATACCAAATTATTTATTAAAAAACATTAAAACATGGCAGAAAATACTGTAAGATATTCAGATGCTGATTTAGCCGAATTTAAAGCCTTAATAACAGAGAAAATAGAAAAGGCAAAGCATGATTTAGAGCTTATTAAAAGTGCGTATATGAACGACCATAATAATGGAACTGAAGATACGTCGCCAACCTTTAAAGCTTTTGATGAAGGTAGTGCAGTAATGAGTAAAGAATCTAACTCGCAATTAGCTATTCGTCAAGAAAAATTTATTCGTGATTTAAAAAATGCATTAATACGTATTGAAAATAAAACTTACGGTGTTTGTAGAGTTACGGGTAAATTAATTAACAAAGAACGTTTAAAATTAGTACCTCATGCTACATTGAGTATTGAAGCTAAAAACATGCAGTAATTTACATTATATTATAAATAAAACGTCTCGCTTTTTATATCGAGACGTTTTTTGTTTGAAAACCAATTGTCACCTTGAGCGCAGTCGAAAGGTCTCCATTACACTTTATGTCACTAAAAAAATCCATTTTTATTATCATAATAATTTTACTTATCGACCAGATTAGTAAAGTTTATATAAAAACCCATTTTGCACTTCAAGATAATGTTGAAGTTTTTAAATGGTTTAAAATATATTTTATTGAAAATGATGGAATGGCTTGGGGTACAAAAATTAGCGATTTTGTATCTTTTATAGACGATAGAACCGCCAAAGTAGCCTTAACTTTATTTAGAGTTGTTGCCATTTTCGGGATAGGGTATTGGTTATATGATGTTACAAAAAAGAAAAGCCCTAAAGTTTTAATATTAGCCATTGCTTTAATTTTTTCAGGTGCTTTAGGGAATATTATAGACTCCGTTTTTTATGGTGTTTTGTTTGATGATAGCTACAGTCAAGTCGCTACATTTTTACCAGAAGCTGGAGGCTATGATGCGCTTTTACACGGCAAAGTAGTAGATATGCTTTACTTCCCATTATGGAAAGGATATTTGCCAGAGTGGTTGCCTTTTTTTGGTGGTGATTATTTTACGTTTTTCGAGCCTGTTTTTAACATCGCCGATATGGCAATAAGCACAGGATTTATTATGCTTATTGTTTTTAATAAAAAGGCTTTTCAGAAGAAG
>NZ_CAXIBN010000099.1:0-11962 GCF_964021735.1 uncultured Wocania sp.
TAGTACCATTGGTAGTTTGGCCCACAACCCACTCAATGGTTTGTGTTGTTCCTTGTACCCACGAAACAGGATTTACTACTGCAAATGGGTCAGTACTATTTACAGATATTTGTACAAAATCTACATCTGTTTGTCCACCACCATCTGCTCCCATAACATCGTTGTCTCTTACTGTGAGTGCGAAATTAAGCGTTCTATTAACCGAAGCCAGTTTTTCCCATGTTGTTGAGCCTGCTGTAGCTACGTAATCTGGAAAATTAGGAATATTTCTAACTGGATTACTGGAGCCTTCAAATGAACGAACTAGAGGGCCTGAGGTGTTGGTTTCTTTAGGAAGTCCTGAAGAGCCTAAATCATATTGTTCCCACGTGTAAGTATGTCCTGTAGTGCCATCAGGATCTGTTGAGCTTCCTACAAGCTTATATGCTGTAGAAATGGGGATTGTATAATCGGGACCTGCGTTAGCAATAGGTACATTATTAGTTAATATAGTTTCAGTGCCACAAGTACTTAAACCAGTAGTAATGTTATCCCAAATCATTTGAATGCTTTTTTGATGAAAATAAGCATCACTTTGAAGCTGTACGTTTTGAGGAGAACAAATTCCAGCATAAGCCATTATAGTAGAGCCACTTCCTGGTTCGTAAGCATTAGTTGCAGTTCTGTTGCCACCTGCGCATTCACCTGCATTTCCATTAAATGTATGAGGTGCGCCAAATTGATGCCCCATTTCATGAGCTACATAATCAATGTCATAAGCATCTCCCACAGGATTAGAAGACCCAGTAATACCCATTGCTTTTCTATTATCAACACAAGGAGAATTTAATGATGCTAATCCCCCGCCGCCTGTACTAAACGTATGTCCAATGTCATAATTAGCTGCTCCTATAATGCTATTAATTTCACTTTGACTTTCATCAATTAATAATTCTGCATCATTATTAGTAAAACTATCAGTATTAATAAAGATGATGTTACTATTATCTACTAAGGTCATTTTAATTGCCAAATCTCTTTGAAAAATAGAGTTAACACGATTCATGGTTACTACCATAGCAGCTAATACTGCCGCTTTTTTTGCGGCTTCAGTATCTCCATCTGTTAAGCCTGCTGCTTCCCAGTGATATTCGGAGTATTCTATAGTTGAGGCTAATGCTAATCTAAAGGTTCTTAATTTACTATCGTTGGCATTTTTAAAAGATTTTGATTTTTTACTTATTTCTCTTGCAACAGTTGCATCGTCTGGTAAATAACATTTAAAGGCTTCTTTTAGTCTAGGCAAATCACCTTTGTTATAAACTATATAAGTGTTGTTTTGTGTATAAGGATCTATAAATTGAGTACCAGTTTTTGAAGAAAGGACCATGCCATGAAACCCTTTTGGAGTAACGCTAAAACTAATTATAGATGATGGATTTTCTATGTTTTGACCTATATAAGTTCTTAACTCTGGATATTTTTCTTGATAGTCAGGTTCTAAAACAGAAGATTCTTTTACTTCAAAACTATCAAAATGACCTTCGCTATTCGGAATTTGAATAATAAGATTTGATGCTTCATTTTTAGTATTACGTTTTGAAACACTACTCAAAGCAGTTTTTAATCTGTTAATGTCTAACTGATAGTAAACAGACTTTAAAGGTTCTGTTTTTCTAGCTCCTTTTTTGCCTATTGAGGCTTCTTCTTTAGATACTTTAGTCCAAAACGCTTTATTATTTTGAGCAGAAAGACTTGTTAAAAAAAATGGAAACAGAAGTAGGTATAAATAGCTTTTTATGTAAAAAAATTTCATAATAATTAAAGATGGAGTTTTAATATAGTCTGCTAAAAATACTCCGTTAAAGTATAAATTACAAAAATTAAGCAATCATTTTAAAATAACATATATTTGTTTATGAAGTATTTATATGGATTATACCTGGTAATTTGTTTAGTTTCATGTAAGGCAAAAAACGAAATAAAACCAATAAATAATAAGGGTATTAGTATTGCTGCCTGTCCAGAAAATGGTGTTTGTTCTTTAGGAGTTTATAAAAATAAAACCCTACAAGTTAAAACGGATAACTTGGGGATGATTTATCCAGAAATGAAAAATGGCAATTATTTAGTTTTAAAGTTTGAGTACAAGAAGAATGAAAACTCTAATTATGTTGATGGAGGCTATAGAGAAGAAATTTTTATTGAATTAAATCCTGAAAACTTAGAGATAGAAACAACTAATTTGCAAGATGAAAAATTATTTTTTGCAAGATGGTGTTATTGTAAAGGGCAAACAGGATATTATAAAATAAATCAAGGCAAATTATCAGTAGTAAAAGTAGATAACATAAACTTTAAAATTAGTTTAAGTTTCAAGATTGAAGAAGTTCCTCAAATTATAAATGAAATAAATCAAACGATTAAATTACAATAGAGAATTTTAGGTTTGTTATAAACTACATTATACCTAGTTTTGTGTAAAATTAAAAGCTTGAAAACAAAGCGTAACTTAAATACTCTACTAGACCAACCAACAGTAGTCACTATTGGCACTTTTGATGGCGTACACATTGGGCATCAAAAAATTGTTAAACGCTTAATTAACGCAGGGAAATTAGAAGGATTAAAATCTGTAATTCTCACTTTTTTTCCACATCCGCGAATGATTTTACAAAAAGATTCTTCAATAAAATTAATAAATACTATTGATGAACGCCATACCATATTGGAAGCTTTAGGGTTAGATTACCTGCTTATAAAAAAGTTCACCAAAGAGTTTTCAAGACTTTCAGCCGAAGATTTTGTTAAGCAAATTCTAGTAGATAAACTACATGTTAAAAAAGTAATTATTGGTTACGACCATAGGTTTGGTAGAAATCGAAACGCCAATATTGAAGATTTAAAACGCTTTGGAAACACCTATAATTTTGAAGTTGAAGAAATTTCGGCTCAAGATATTAACGATGTTGCAGTAAGTTCAACCAAAATAAGAAAAGCTTTAAACGAAGGCGATATAGCAAAAGCCAATACGTTTTTAGGCTATAATTTTATGATTACCGGAACTGTTGTTAAAGGCAAAGGATTAGGTAGGCAATTAGGTTTTTCTACCGCTAATATAAAGGTTGAAGAAGATTATAAATTGATTCCGAAATACGGATCTTATATTGTGAGTTCAATAATTAATAATGAAAAAATATTTGGCATGCTAAATATTGGTATTAACCCAACTGTTGATGGAAATACCGAAAGTATCGAAGTCCATTTTTTCAATTTTAGTAAAGATATTTACAACAAAACCATTCAAATAGATTTGCATGAGCGTATTCGCGACGAAGAAAAATTTGAATCAGTTGAAGCTTTAAAAAATCAATTAGTAAAAGACAAAGAAACCGCACTCGCATACATTGCAAAACATGATGCTAAATAAATGGCTATTTAAACATATTGACAATTCAGCTTTAATAGTTTTTAGAATCCTTTTTGGGTTACTTTGTTTTTTAGAATCGGTTGGCGCCATTTTTACAGGCTGGGTAAAACGTGTTTTTATTGACCCAGAATTCACATTTTCGTTTATTGGTTTAGAGTGGTTGCAACCATTATCAGGAAATGGCATGTATTTGTATTATGTAATTATGAGCCTATTTTCTTTATGCATTATGCTAGGTTACAAATACAGATTAAGTATTATTGCCTTTACAATTATGTGGTCTGCTACGTATTTCATGCAAAAATCATCGTATAATAATCACTACTATTTATTAATGCTTATAAGTAGTATTATGGTTTTTATGCCTGCAAATAGGTATGCTTCAATAGATGTAAAACTAAACCAAAAACTTAAAAGTTACGCTATGCCACAGTGGTGTAATTTCGTTTTTGTGCTTCAATTATTCATTGTTTACACCTATGCTTCAGTAGCAAAAATATATCCAGATTGGTTAAACGCCAATGTTATGGAAATACTAATGAAGAGTAAGCAAAACTACATGTTAGTAGGAGAGTTTCTTCAACAAAAATGGCTGCATTATGTTCTGGCTTATGGTGGTATTCTGTTTGATGGTTTAATTATTCCTTTACTACTGTTTAAACCAACCAGAAAATGGGTATTTATAGTATCTATTTTCTTTCATTTATTTAACTCGTTTGTGTTTCAAATTGGCATTTTTCCGTATTTGGCATTAGCTTTTACCGTGTTTTTTTTCAACCCTAAAACCATTCAACAGTTATTTTTAAAAAAGAAAGTTTTTTATGAATTAGATGAAGTTATTGTTCCAAAACATAAAACTCCATTAATTGCACTATTTTCAATATATTTTTTGATTCAAATAGGGTTGCCATTACGGCATCATTTTATAAAAGGCAATGTGCTTTGGACAGAAGAAGGCCACAGGCTGTCTTGGCGCATGATGCTTAGAGCTAAAAGTGGAACTGCAACTTATAGAGTTGAAAATAAGGAAACAGGCAATAGCTACATTATTAATTTAGACAATTATTTAACTCTAAAACAAAAACGAATAGCAAGCACAAAACCAGATGCTATTTGGCAATTTTCGCAACATTTAAAAAAGCAATTTAAAAAGGATGGGCAAAATGTTTCGATTTATGTAAATTGTAAGGTAAGTGTTAACGGGAAACCGCATAAACAACTTATAAATCCAGATGTTGATTTAGCTCATGTGTCTTGGAATTACTTTAAACACAACGATTGGATTTTACCTTCAAAATAAGAGTGTTTATATCTCTAATTCATTAAATTTGTCGCTTAAATTTTTTACTCATGTTACAAGTCCCTTTTATTAGAGAAAACAAAGATTTGGTAATTGCACGATTAGCAAAAAGAAATATTGACGCTTCAAAAATGATTGATGAGGTTATTCTTTTTGATGAAGACAGAAAACGTATTCAAACCGAATTGGATAACACTTTGGCTGAATCGAATGCATTATCAAAAGAAATTGGGAACCTATACAAATCTGGCGAAGCACAAAAAGCGAACCTTTTAAAAGAAAAAACAAGTCAATTAAAAGATAAATCTAAAACACTTAATGACTCACTTAATAATAAAGTTGAAGCATTAAATGAGTTATTATATAAAATACCCAATGTACCAAACGAAATCGTCCCTTCTGGAAATACAGATGAAGATAACGAGGAAGTTTATAGAGAAGGTGATATACCTGTTTTACATGATGAAGCTTTACCACATTGGGAACTTGCAAAGAAATACGATATTATAGATTTTGAACTTGGTAATAAAATTACGGGTGCAGGATTTCCTGTGTACAAGGGTAAAGGCGCAAGGTTACAACGTGCTTTAATTGCTTACTTTTTAGATAAAAATACAGCAGCTGGTTATACCGAATATCAATTACCACTTATGGTAAACGAAGCTTCTGGTTTTGGCACAGGGCAATTACCAGATAAAGAAGGACAAATGTATCATGTTACCGAGGATAACTTATACTTAATACCAACTGCCGAAGTACCGGGAACTAATATTTTTAGAGATGTGGTTTTAAATGAAAACGAATTGCCAATTGGCATTACAGGTTACACACCATGTTTTCGTCGCGAAGCAGGAAGTTACGGTGCGCATGTAAGAGGGTTAAATAGATTACACCAATTTGATAAAGTTGAAATTTTAAGAGTAGAACATCCAACAAAATCTTATGAAGCTTTAGATGGTATGGTAAACCATGTAAAAACCATATTGCAAGAATTAAAATTGCCTTATAGAATTTTAAGACTCTGTGGTGGCGATTTAGGATTTACATCGGCATTAACTTACGATTTTGAAGTCTTCTCTACAGCACAAGACCGTTGGTTAGAAATCTCATCAATATCAAATTTTGAGACCTTTCAAGCCAATCGTTTAAAATTACGTTTTAAAAATAGTGATGGTAAAAACGAATTAGCACACACACTAAACGGAAGTGCTTTAGCATTACCAAGAGTACTTGCTGGCATCTTAGAAAATTACCAAACTAAAGATGGTATTGTAATCCCAGAAGTGTTGCAATCTTACACCGGTTTTTCAATTATTGATTAGTTGAATCATAAATCTAAAAAAGAAGTCTAAAACCTACAAATATTAATATATAGATTCTTTAAAATCGATGAAGTGTAAAAAATAAACGCTATTCAACGATTTTGCTTCAATTTCTTTTGCAGTTCAAAATATATTTTAGAAGTTAGCTCCAACCAAATGCGTAAACTTAACCTACCATGAAAAATATTAAACGCTTAGTGCTTTTAATTGCATTAGTTTTAGTTGCTGGTAAGGTCTTATTTTCAGATTTCGAAATATCTAAAACTGAAAATAATGCCACTGCAGCAATAGTAAATAAATAAGTATTTATTAAAAACCAAATTCTCTTTAAAATACTCATTCTCATGTATTGAGAATTTTAAGACTGTCCCCAATCTTGTGTAATATTGTTTTTAAATTAACAGATGTTAATAGAAAAGATATTGTTGATTGGTTAATGCCCGAATTTTTATTCGGGCATTTTTTATAATAATATTTACAATTTCTAATTACCACATTGTTATATTTACATGATGAAGATTCTTTTTATTTTATGTTTACTTTTTTGCACAAACACGTTTTCGCAAGATGATGCTGTAGCAAAAGACTATTTTAATAAAGGAGATTTTGAAAAAGCACTTTATGAGTATAAGAAACTATACGCAAAATCGCCTTCAAACATAAATTATATAAATCAACTTGTAATTACACATCAACAATTAGAGCAGTATAACGAAGCCGAAGTATTTCTTTTAAGGCTAATAAACAGAATTAAGTACCCTGCTTTTTTTGTTGAGTTAGGTTATAATTACCAGCTTAAAAACGATTTAGAAAATGCTAATTTATATTACCAAAAAGCCATAAATAGTTTAGATGAAAATGTTAATAATGCCTTTTCTGTGGCACGAAGTTTTCAAAATCACACCTTATTAAATGAAACCATTACGGTTTACGAAAAAGCCATGGTTTTAAAACCTGAATTAAATTTTAAGTTTCAGCTTGCTAAAATTTATGGAGAACAAGGAAATGTTGAAAAAATGTTTGTTAGCTATATTGAATTTGCAGAAAAAAACCCAGTGTCTTTAAATAATATTAAACGGTTTATTAATGATTTTATAAGTGAAAATAGTGCGAATGAAAATAATATTTTATTCAAAAAAGTGCTACTAAAAAAAATGCAACAAGAGCCCAATTTACTTTGGAATGAAATGTTGAGTTGGCTATTTATTCAACAAAAAGATTTTAAAAAAGCATTTATACAAGAAAAAGCTATTTTTAGCAGACAGCCAGAAAGTTTAAGTAGAATTGAAGAGTTGGCTAATATTGCTGTAAATGAAAACTATAATGAAGTTGCCGAAGAAATCTTCGAATTTTTAATTGAAACAGCTCAAGATTTAGAAACCCAATTGTATGCGCATTACAATCTTTTACAGCTTGAAACTAAAGCAAGTTTATCAGATAATTACGAGGCTATAAATAATAAATATTTAGAGTTGTTTAAAGAATTTGGCATTTTTCCGCAAACTCTAAAGTTACAAGTAGCTTACGCACATTTTTTAGCATTTTATAATGACGAGATAGATGACGCTATTGATTTTTTAGAAAACACCTTAAAATTACCATTAACCGAGTTTGAAAAAGCAGAAGTTAAACTAGAATTGGGCGATATTTTAGTACTTCAAGAAAAATTTAATAAAGCCTTAATTTATTACACGCAAATACAACGCAACTTAAAAAACAGTACACTTTCTCAAGAAGCACGTTATAAAGTCGCCAAAACGAGTTATTTTAAAGGCGATTTTAAGTGGGCAGAATCTCAGCTCAAAATTTTAAAAGCTTCAACCTCGCAACTCATAGCCAATGATGCTCTCGATTTGAAATTATTAATAACAGATAATAAATACGAAGACTCTTTACAAACAGCATTAAAACTATATTCTAAAGCCGATTTATTGGCATTTCAAAATAAAGATGATGAAGCAATTTTGGTTTTAAACACTATTTTAGAAAATCATAAAACCGAACCCATAGTAGCACAAGCTTTATTTAAACAAGCACAGTTATTTGAAGAAAAAGCACAATTTGAAAAAGCGCAAACCAATTACGAATTAATAATTGCCAATTACAGAGACGGTATTTTAGTGGATGATGCCTATTATAAATTAGCCCATATTTATGAACAGTATTTGAATGAACCCGAAAAAGCAAAAGTATTATACGAGCAAATTATTTTTAATCACGTCGATAGTATTTATTTTGTTGAAGCACGAAAAAAATACAGAGCGTTGCGTGGCGATGCTATAAATTAAGTAATGATAATAGTTGAGACAGAAAGATTAATAATATCAAAAGTTACATTAAAAGATGCTCCTTTTTTTCTAGAGTTGATGAACACTCCACATTGGTTAAAGTACATTGGAGATAGAAACATCAGGTCTGTAAAAGATGCCGAAGAAGCTATAAAAAATAGTCACTTAAAAAGTTATAAAGACAATGGTTTTGGGTTTTATAAAGTATTATTAAAAGCAGAAAATAACAAAACAATTGGAACAGCAGGACTCATAAAAAGAGACGAATTAGATGATGTTGATATAGGTTTTGGTTTCCTTCCAGAATATGAAGGCAAAGGATTTGGTTTCGAAGTATCTGTTGAAATTATGAAGCTTGCCAAATCAGAATTCAAGCTTAAAAAAGTAGTCGCGATTACTAACCCAGATAATCATAATTCAATTAAATTATTAGAAAAACTAGGTTTAGTTTTCGAAAAAAGAATAAATCCCTTTGAAGAAGACAAAGAACTCCTGTTATTTGCAAAAGCATTATAAATTTTGTCATTTCTAGCATAGCGAGAAATCTCATAATATTTTCACTACATGATTATATACAATGTAACTGTAAACATAGACGAAAGCATTCACGAAGAATGGCTCACATGGATTAAAGAACACATTCCGCAAGTGTTAGGCACAGGGAAATTTGAAAAGGCAACACTAACCAAGGTTTTGGTAGAAGAAGATATGGGCGGACAAACCTATTCTATTCAATACCGTTCGTACTCACGCGAAGCTTTAGATGCTTACTATCGAGAAGATGCCGAAAAAATGAGAATTGAAGGACTGAAAAAATTCGCAGATAAAATGCTCGCATTCAGAACCGAGCTACAAATTGTAGATGAATATACTGTGAATTTTAAATAGCTTAGCTTTGTTGACAATTATTAAAAACGTAATAGACTAAAAATTAGACTAATGGAAAATATTTGGGTAATAGCAATATCACTTTTTTTAATAATTGCTTTCCTTTTTTGGAGACTAACTAGTGGTCATTTCAAAAAGGAATATGGTAAAAAATTATGGAATCAATGGGGAACTAGACTTTTTTATTGGCAAGGTACAATATACACTAGTACCGGAATTACGCTTCTAATTATGTTTCTTTTAAAGTGGGCAAATGTTTTAAATTTTTAGAATTTAAAATATAAAAAACAAAAAAGAATAATTGTTGTCAGTTTTCTATATACCTAAGATTATTATCTAGGATACAGTCGAAAAGCCTTTTTGCTAATAGTAACTTAATATTCATTTATCTGTGGCATACAAACCAAACCAACATCAAGTAAAAGCAAAAAAGCATTTAGGACAACATTTTTTAAATGATGAGTCTGTTGCGCAAAAAATTGCTGAAACCTTAGTTCTAAAAAATTACGAAAAAGTTTTAGAGATTGGCCCAGGAATGGGTGTGCTAACCAAGTATTTACTTAAAAAGGATATTGAAACCTATGTTATAGAAATTGATACCGAATCGGTAGATTATTTACAGGCAAACTACTTAAATTTAGCACCAAGAATTATAGAGAAAGATTTTTTAAAGTATGATTTAAACGAAACCTTTAAAGGCGAATCCTTTGCTATTATTGGCAATTTTCCGTACAATATCTCTACGCAAATCGTTTTTAAAGCTTTAGAAATGCGCGATCAAATTCCAGAATTCTCTGGTATGTTTCAAAAAGAAGTAGCGCAACGTATTTGCTCAAAAGAAGGCAGTAAAGTTTATGGTATTCTATCGGTTTTAACACAAGCTTTTTATAATGCAGAGTATTTATTTACAGTGCCGCCTTCTGTTTTTAATCCGCCACCAAAAGTAGAATCTGGTGTTTTAAGACTTATCAGAAAAGAAAATCACACCTTGCCATGCGACGAAAAACTATTGTTTAAAACAGTAAAAACAGCCTTTCAACAACGCAGAAAAACACTTCGTAATAGTTTAAAAACATTCAATTTATCAGATAATTTAAAAGCAAATGTTATATTTGGCAAACGACCAGAACAATTAAGTGTAGAAGCCTTTATCGAGCTTACGCAATTAATTGAAAACGATATTTTATAATCCATTAATTGTCACACTGAGCGCAGTCGAAGTGTCTTATGTCTGAAGAAAAAGAAAACATACAATTCGAACTAACAAAAGAGCTTGTAAAGCAAGTAGAGCAACTTATTGAAGTTAATAACGATAAGGAGCTCCGTACACTTCTTAATGAGTTTCATCATGCCGATATAGCCGAAATTCTAGATGAGTTAAATCTGGAAGAAGCGGTGTATGTTATTAAGCTATTAGATTCTGAAACCACTTCAGAAATATTAATGGAGCTCGATGAAGATAATCGAGAAAAGGTTTTAAAAAATCTATCAGCAAAAGAAATTGCCGAAGAAGTAGAGGAGTTAGATACCGATGATGCCGCAGATATTATTTCTGAACTTTCAGAAGAACGACAGGAAGCGGTTATTTCTCAAATTGAAGATGAAGAGCATAAATCTGAGATTCAAGAACTTTTAGCTTATGATGAAGATACTGCTGGTGGACTTATGGCAAAAGAGTTGGTTAAAGTTTACGAAACATGGACGGTTGCAGGTTGTATGCGTAGAATTCGTGGACAAGCCAAAGAAGTAACAAGAGTACATTCTATTTATGTAGTAAATAAGGAAGAAAAGCTTATTGGTCGTCTATCATTAAAAGATTTAATTGTTGCTAAAAGCGACCAAAAAATAGCAGACTTAGTTAAAGTTAATGTAGACTATGTTAATGTTCATGACGATGTAGAAGATGTTGCTAAAATTATGGCAAAATATGATTTGGAAGCAATTCCGGTGTTAGACAATAATCATATCCTTTTAGGTAGAATCACCATTGATGATATCGTAGACGTATTAAAAGAAGAAGCCGATAAAGATTACCAATTAGCAGCAGGTATTACGCAAGATGTAGAAGCCGATGATAGTATTTTACAACTTACTAGAGCACGTATTCCATGGCTGTTTTTAGGGCTTATTGGAGGTATTGGAGCCTTTTTAATTATGGGTGGTTTCGAAGAATCTTTTACAGGAGATGCTTTTAAATTATTCTTTTTCACACCGCTAATTGCAGCTATGGCAGGAAATGTGGGTGTGCAATCCAGTGCTATTATAGTTCAAGGTTTAGCTAATGATGATGTAAAGGGAAGTGTTAATAGCAGACTTATTAAAGAAATGCTTTTAGCGGCACTTAATGGTTTTATTTTGGCTGTTTTTCTTTTCTTTTTTGTGTGGGTTTACGAATCAAAAATCGATTTAGCATTAGCAATCTCAGTGTCGCTAGTTGCCGTAATTATAGTTGCAGGTTTAATAGGGACATTTGTGCCATTATTTTTAAATAAAAAAGGCATCGATCCTGCCATTGCCACAGGTCCATTTATTACTACAAGCAACGATATATTAGGCATTCTTCTATATTTCATGATAGCTAAAATGATATTAGGCATTTAGTTCTTTTTCATTTGGGCGTTCCCCAAAAAAGAGGGCGGGCTTTCACTACTCGCTGCCTCCTATGGTCGGCGAGCTCAAACATACCGTTCAATCCCTAAGGCAAGCCCATTTGGCATGTCGAGTTCTTAACCTAAATATTCGTTAATTCGTAGCT
>NZ_CAXIBN010000100.1:0-11783 GCF_964021735.1 uncultured Wocania sp.
GTAATAAAATTATAAAAAAATCGATA
This sequence comes from uncultured Wocania sp., assembly GCF_964021735.1. NCBI lineage: Bacteria > Pseudomonadati > Bacteroidota > Flavobacteriia > Flavobacteriales > Flavobacteriaceae > Wocania > uncultured Wocania sp. The sequence continues at coordinate 27 of NZ_CAXIBN010000100.1, forward strand.
AAACGCTTGTTTTTTTCGATTAATTGCATAAATTTGTCTTTTAAACCCTTAAATCTTCGACATGAAAATAAGAATTATTTTAATAAGCTTCAGCTTTTTCTTAGTTGCAAACATTGGTTTTGCTCAGAAAAATAAAGCTGCAAAAAGTATAATAAGCGACAAAGTTTCTATAAAAAAATATCACACCAAAGAAGATCTTGACCGTATGCAAAAAGGACAGTTACTAGATTTATACGTTGAGCGTATAGAGAGCCTTGTTAAATTGTTACCGTATATTGCATTTGCAACTAAGCCAGGAGTAACTATGACTACTTTAGGGATTCCAAACGATAAAGATAATAGATCTGCACTTGATGAACAATTTGAAGCTACTGAAAGTTTTCTTGAAACAAATGGAGAATTTCAAAGGCGAATTTTGCCTTATTCAGATACAAGTAACTTAATTGCTGCGATTTTGTTTTACGAAGAAACAATGAAATCATTGCACGAGTATAGTGAGTTTCATTAGAAATTCAAATAGTTTTTAGTTTTTTGTTTTTACTTATGCAGGAACAAAATAAATATGTGAATATCATATTTATTTTGTTCTTTTTTATTTAACAACAAAATGTAATAAATTCTATTTGGATTGAATACATTTATCTTAATAATATGTATTTCATCGATAAAATTATATATTAAAATGTATCTAATAATGCATTTAATCGAAATAATTGGTATTTCATGGATTTTTTATTATATATTTGAGCGTTATATAATAGAAAATATTATTTGTTTTTTCAACATAAAAAATTAATCATGAAAAACTTTACTAAAATACTTTTGGTATTTCTTTTAATTACAGGAAATATTTTTGGTCAACAGGAAAAGGGAATTACAGGTACTGATAATTGGCTGCACAATTGGACGGAGTTTAAACCTAATACGGTAGACTACGGAGAGCCTACTCAAATACTAGCAGGTAACATAACTAAAGATACAAAGCTGTCTAAACGTAATGTATACTTGTTATCTGGAAATGTTTTTGTAACAGATAGTACAACACTCACTATAGAACCAGGAACAGTTATAATTGGCGATTATGAGTCTAAAGCATCACTTACTATTTCTAAAGGCTCAAAAATAATTGCCGAAGGTTTAGAAACTGATCCTATTATTTTTACCTCAAACAGAAGCGTTAAAAGAGCAGGCGATTGGGGCGGAATAATAATTCTTGGTGATGCGCCAACTACAAAGTTTGGAAGCGGTTCAGTGGCATCTTTTTATGAAAAACTTAATGCCACAATTTTTGAAAATTCTAACTACGGAGGCGAAAACTTAGCGAGTAATTCTGGTATTTTAAAGTATGTTAGAATTGAATATGCAGGAAAAAGAATTAAAAATGCTGGATATTTTAATGGTCTTTTATTGGCTAGTGTAGGTAACGAAACCATATTAGAAAATATAATGGTTAGCCATTGTGCTGGTAATTCTTTTGAAATATTAGGAGGTGAGGTTTACTTAAACAAAGTTGTTTCATACAAAGCAAATAGTAATGATTTTAAGTTTAATTATGGTACACAATCCAGCTTATCAAACTCTTTAGCAATTCGATCTCCTTACGTTTCAAGTAGAAACGGTGCTAGATGCTTACAGATTAATTCTTATGATAATAAAGATGAAGTAGATTTTACTAAAAAAGGAACCTTGGTCGTAGCAAAAAATATAACCTTGATTACTGATAGTGATAATATAAAATCTGATATACAACAAGGGTTAGTAAAAGAAGCCGTTTATATTGGTCATAATGCTTCTCTTGAAATGATTAAAAGTGTTATTTCTGGTTTTAATCCTGCGGTTTTGTTTGAAGATAAAATTAGAGTAAATCAGGAAAATTTAGAAAAAATCAAGTTTACCGATATGTATTTTAACAATTGTAATGGAAATATTTTTGTTGAAAATAATATGAATAATGAAGATTTAGAAAATTGGTACGGTAACTCAGCCTTTTTTAACGTGTACTCTAAGAGTAATAATTCTGAGACCTTTATTGATTTAAAAAACCAAAGAAAACCAGATTATAGATTAAGAATTAATAAAATAATAGCTTCAAATGAAGTGGATCCGGACTTAAAAAGATTAGACGATTAAGAAGTGAATCTAGTTATTAGTTTGATAGAACTTTAGCACATCCTGTTTCTTCATAAACTTTGGAATTATTTATTTTTATTTAGCCAACAATGATAAAACAGATAGTTTAAAATTCTAGAACGTGAACGATAATTGTTTCTCTTCTAAAGAAAATAATATCAAATGAAGAATTTTACTATTACTTACATTGTTGCTTTTTTAATGTTTTCAGTAACTGAAGCTATTGATGCGCAAGTGGTAATTAGCACACCAAGTTTAGGTTTTAGTCAAGCTTGTGCTAGTGCTTCATTTAATACATATAATATTACGTTTTCTTTTTCTCCAGAAGGAAATTTAAGCTCAACCAATCAATTTATAATTGAACTTTCAGATGAAACAGGTAGTTTTTCAAACTCTACCGTAGTTTATACATCAAGCCAAGGTTCAGTAACAACATCACCAGCAACTTTAAGCTTCTCACTGCCTACAGATACTTCAGGAGAATCTTATAAAGTTAGAGTAAAAAGTACAGCACCAATTGCAACAAGTACAGGGTCTGTTGCTTTTCCAGCATATTACAAAATTCAAGATACACCATTTTCAATAAATAATTTAATTGAAACAGGCGTGTATTGTTCAGGGGGTAGTTATTTATTAACCATTGATAATCCAGGAACAGGCGATAACGATTCGCCATTGCAATATCCCTCGCTTACGTTTAATTGGTTTAAAGAAACCAGTCCAACAACATCTGTTTTTGTGGCTACAGGAAATACGTTATCAGTCAATCAATCTGGAACATATTTTGCCGAAACTAATTATGGGTCGTGTACATCTAATTCATTTTCTAATCGTGTTACGGTTAGCGAGTCTACAACAAACGGAACATCTTCTATTAGCTCTAGTTTGGGTAATCCGTATTGTGCAAGTCAAGGCTCTACAACTTTAAGTGCTATAAACGGAGTGAGTTATCAATGGTATAAAGATGGTGTTGAAATTTCTGGAGCTACAAATCAAATGTATGCTACTAATGAGTCTGGAGAATTTTCAGTGGATATTGATTTAGGCGATTGTAGTACGAGTGCTAAAATAGATTTAGATGGTACAGGCTTTACGAGTGAAATTGATGTAGATGTAGATGGTGTTAATATAATTGATGATGATGAAACGTTAACTGCTACTGTTACTACAACAGCGAATACTCCTGAGTTTAAATGGTATTTAAATGATGTATTAATTACTGGTGCAACAGGAAATAGTTACGAAGTTACACAAACAGGAAGCTATAAAGTTGTTATTACTCAAACAGTTGGATGTGCATCAACCAAAGAATTTCAGTTTACAGTAAATTCTGCTTTTCCAAACGTTGCTCAAATCCCAAATTTAATAAGCCCAAATGGAGATGGTGTAAATGATACTTGGGTTATTCCACAAGAATATGTAAACGGTTCAAATGCATCAGTAACTATATTTAGTTCTCAAGGAAAAATAATACTTCAAACAAACGATTACCTAAATAATTGGCCAGAAAATCAATTGGATTTTAAAAGTGTAAATCCTGTTTATTATTACGTTATAACAACTCAAGATAATAAAACTAAAAAAGGCTCGATAACGGTTGTCAAATAGAATGAGAAAATTGCTATTACATATCGTTTTATTGTTTTGTATTACTCAACTGTTCTATGCCCAAGAAGATGGTGTTGTAGCTTTTAATATGCCTACAAGAAACTCTTTAAAATTTAATAAATATACCATCAATCCAACATTTAGTTTTGTAAGAGAACAAAATCGATACATCACTTTTTACAATAAAAGACAATGGGTGCAGTTTGATGATGCACCGTTAACTTACTTAGCTAGTTATGCTGGTCGATTTAGAGAAAATATGGGTATTGGTGTTGGCGTATTTCAACAAGATTATGGCGTATTAACTACTTTTGGAGGTGTTTTAAATTTTGCTTACAATGCTGTTCTTAACACAGATAGTAATTTAACCTTTGGAATGAATCTTGGGTTTTATAAAAGCGGTATAAACGAAGGTAGAGTCAATACAAATTTTCCAGATCCGTCTTTAGAAAATATTCCATCAAACTCAATAATTACGTTAAACCCTGGTATAAACTACGGAACAGCATTTTTCGATTTTGGTGTTTCTGTAAATAATGCGGTTTCCTATAATTTACAAACATCTGAAATTATTGAAGATAATCCCGAACAAAGCATTCAAGGGCATTTAATGTACACTGGCTATTTAAGTAGTCGAGGTTTTTTTGATGAAAGCAAATTTTCAGGTTTACTAAGGTCAGAATTCAAAAAAGACCAAACTGTTATTTCAGGACTTGTTATGTTAAATGTACCCAAAGGGATTTGGGCACAAGCTGGTTATAATAGTATATATGGTATTTCAGGAGGATTAGGTTTAAATATTACGACTCAAATTGCAATTGAATACAACTATGAAAAAGCAATAGGCGATTTATCAACTTTCGGAAATTCACACGAAATTACATTAGCATATAAATTCAAGAATAGAGAACGATATAGTTATAGTGGTGATGATGATGAACAAGCACTTTTAACTACCAAAAAGAAGAAAAGGGTATTAGCAAAAAATAGTACTACACCAAAGCTTAGCGCTGAAGAAAGACGAATTGCAAAAGAAGAAGCTCAAGCTAGAATTGAAGCAAGAAGATTAGCAGCACAAACTAAAGTAGAAGAAAGAAAATTAGCAGCCCAACAATCACAAGAAAAGACAGAACCAGAAATTCAAGCAAAAACTACAGCAGAAGAAGCCAGAATTCGATTAGAAGAAACTAAGAAAGCCAAGGCTGAAAAAGAAAGTGAAGAAGAAAGATTAAAGCAAGATGAAGCAGCAAGAATTGAGGCACAGAAAAAAGCAGAAGCACAAAGATTAAAACTAGAAGAAGCTACTAAAATTAAAGCAGCAACTGAAGCTAAAGAACGAGAAGAGGAGCAAGCCAGAATTAAATTAGCAGAAGAAAAAGCTAAAGCTGATGCTGAAGCACAAGTTAAGGCTGTAGAGGAAGCTGAGCGTAAACGAATTGAAGAGGCTAAGGCAAAAGCTGATGAAGAAGATAATATAGAAATGGTAGAATTGGACGGTGTGCTGGTTCCTGTGGCAAAAGATAAAACTACAAGGGAGATGAACAGCCTAACAAAATTAACAACAGATACTAAAATAAAACAGCAAAAACTATTAATAAAACTAAGCGAAACGGTTGCTAGTAGAAATCAAGATCTTAAAGATTTAAAAGAAGAAAACGATTTAAGCGAACGTGGTATTTACAAAGCACCAAAACCATTTAAAAGTGTAACAGCAGAAAATGCTATTTTAGAATCTTTAAAAGTAGAAATTGATAATGTTATTACATCTCAAAATGAAAAAATAAAGCAGCTAGAGGATTTATATAACGAAAGACTTAAAAAAGTTAATGATGAGAATGATGCAACCAATACATTTTATTCTAAAAGTATTCAAGATTTAAAAACAGAGCAAGCACAAGCTCTAAGTACAAAAGAAAGCTTATTATCAACATTAGAAACCATTAAAGTAGCTACGGAGGTTGAAAGAAAACGTAGAATTAAGCGTGCAGCATACGATAATGAAGAAGATCGATATCTAAAAGATAGAGCAGCATTAAATCAAATAAAACAATTTACGCCTGTAGCATCAGAACCATTAACATCAGAAGATTTTGACTCTGGAGAAGAGCAGAGTAGTAACATACAAATTGTTAAGGATGTAAAAAATACCGAAAGTGGGTTTTATGTTGTAATTGCAGTACATAGTGATGTTGCAAAAAGAGATGAGTTTTTAAGAAAAGCTGTAGCATCAGGACAAGCAAATATAGATTTCTTCTTTGATGTTAATACTAGTAAATATTATATCTACTATCAAAAATTTAATGATATTGAATCTGCCAGAAATGCTATGGAATTAAAAGGAAGCAAGCCATATAATAATAAAATGTCTGTAGTTAAAGTAGAGAATTAATAGATAATAATTAAAACCGCTATAGTTTTTTAGTTCGCTTTATTAGAATTCGTGATTCATTCTTTCATAGAAACTTAAATCTTTCAAGATTAATGATTCTTTTCTAAAATTATTAATTTGTATATAAAATATTACAAAAATAAAATTATTTTAAGTTTAAAGTAGTAATTCAACGATTAACTGCTTAAATTATTGTGTCTATTTATAAGTGTTACAAAAAAATTCACGATATTTATACCGTTTAAAATCATTAAAATAAGATATAATACTTTTAAAGTACTAATAAGCTTACTTTAATGATTTTAAATAGTTAGAAATATTTCTTTTTAAATGCCCCAAATAAAAAAGAAATGCAAAAACTAATCGACTATGAAAAAAACTACTTATGTAAACATTGGACTTTTTGTTTTGATGTCATTATTATGTTTCAGTAGTATGGCTCAAAATTTAATTCCTTTTTCACCAAGATACGATCAAGCTATTAAGGGAGATATCCTTTTAATAGGAAACAGTAATGTGGGTTTGCATGTTTCAGACCCGTATAATGGGAATGATACAAATGATAGAGTAAATGCAGCAGTTTATGTTGATATTGATGGTGATGCTACGACATTCAATTCTAGTAGTGCAGATTTAGATGTACCAGACGATGTTACTTGTTATCAAATAGTTTATGCTGGCTTATATTGGAGTGCCGTTGTTAATGGAGCAGAACCTATTTCTGATATTAAATTTAAAGTTCCAGGTGGAGCATATGTAGATATTACTGGTACTCAAATTTATTTTCAAAATGCTGCAAATAATAATAACTCGAACACTTATGCCTATTACCATGATGTAACAAATATGGTAACTGCTTTAGCAAATCCAGAAGGAACTTATTCGGTAGCAAATATTTCATCGCTTATTGGGCCTAAGCCAAACTCAGAAGGACTTTCTGCTGGTTGGTCACTTTTTGTGGTATATGAAGATCCAAATTTGCCAAGCAAATACATAACATCTTTTGATGGTTTTACAAAAATTACTAGTACTATAAATGAAACCTTTCCCGTTTCAGGATTTACCACTATACCTACAGGTCCAGTTCGTGCTAAATTTGCTTTTAGTACAATTGAAGGTGACCGACGATATACAGGCGATTATTTAAGGCTTAACGGTACTACTATAGATGCCACAAATAATGCGGGTACAGTAATTCGCCCTGGAAATAATTTTTTCAATAGTACGGTATCTTATATAGACCCTGCAACTAATACGCCAGAGCTTTTTACAACTAGAACTCCAGATGGTTCAAACACTTTAGGGTTTGATGCTGGTATTATTAATATCCCAAATGCGGGAAACACTCTAATTCCTAATAGCGCTACTTCTGCAACCATTAGTTTGGGGAGTAATCTAGATATTTACTATTACTATTTTAGTGCTTTTGCTATTGAAATTATTGCACCCAATATAGTCTTAACCAAAATTGTTGAAGACGAGTTTGGAAACAATATTGGTGGTCAGTTAGTAAGCCTTGGCGATGAATTAAATTACGTTATTGGTTTCCAAAACACAGGAAATGATGATACTAGAAATCTTACCATTAGAGATGTTCTTCCTATAAATATTGTTTTTAATTATCCAACAGATTTAGGAGTTTTACCCCCTGGCGTAACCGTACAAAGTTACGATCCAACAACTAGAGAAATCATTTTTAGTATTGATAATTCTGTTGTTGAAGAAAATGATCCTGTACAAGAAATTCGTATTAAAGTAACCGTTGTACAAACCTGTAGTTTATTAAATGATGCTTGTGATAATATAATTAGTAATCAGGCATTTGCGACTTATAACGGAACGTTAAATCCAACATTTACTATATCAGATGATCCTAGTTATAACACCAATGCAGGTTGTTTATTAAATACATCTGCCACTAATTTTTTAGCCGATATAGATTGCACGTTTACTGAAGAAGTTATACTTTGTGGTGCAAGTACGGTACTTACAGCTGGTGATGGTTACGATTCATATTCATGGTCTACAAGCCCAACAGGAACTCCAGTTATTGGTACAACACAATCTATAACTGTTACCACAACAGGAACTTATTATGTACGTAATACAGCAATAGCACCTTGCCAATCTATCAATCAAGAATTTGAAGTTATTACTTTTGGTGCTGGTGTTACAAACCCATTAATTCCATTTGCAGATCAGGTTGTTGTTTGTCCGAATGATGGTAAAGAATTGCCTAACTTCTTTTTATGTGGTGCAGGTGACACAAGAAATATTCAAACCAATATTACAGATACATCTTCTATAATTTGGGAAAAATTAGATGAAACAAGTTGTACAGCTGTTACAGATCAAGATTGTGCCAATGAAGATTCAGGATGTACTTGGAATCAAGTTGAAACAGGCCCCAACTATTTAATAGATACGGCAGGTCAATATCGATTAACATTAAATTATACAGGTGGTTGTTTTAATCAGTTTTATTTTAATGTGTACACTAATTTACTAGTTCCAACGGTAACATCAAGAGACATTTATTGTACAACTCCAGGAGAAATAACTGTAGGCGGTGTACCAAGTGGTTACGAGTATAGTATTGATGGCACTAACTATCAAACTAGTAATGTGTTTTCAATTACTAATCCAAATATCTATAGTGTTTATGTGAGACAAATTGGTGTTTCTCCGAACCCTTGTATATTTTCAGTACCAGATGTTCAAATACGAGAACGCGATTTTACGGTTTCAACCATTATAACTCAACCTTATTGTAATGGCGAATTAGGTAGTGTGGTATTGGCGGCAAACGATGTGCGTCCGCAATATTTCTTTTCAATTTATGATGGTGCTACTTTAGTAAATAGCGTAGGACCTATAAATGATAATAACTATACATTTTCAAATCTAAACCCAGGAACTTATACTGTAAATGTATCAACAGAAGATGGTTGTACATATACTGGAGATATTGAAATTATTACTCCCCCTTTATTAGAAGCTACTGCCGCATTAACACAGCCATTAACTTGCACCGATGGTGAGATTACAGTATACCCAGTAGGAGGAACTCCACCGTACTTTTACTTTATAAATAATACAACGGTTTTTCAAAGTACACCAATAATTTCAGTAACAACAGCAGGCGTTTATAACATTACGGTTGTAGATTCAAATAACTGTTCAGCAGACACCTCAATAACTGTTGCTGCTACGCCTGCACCAGATTTTAATGTGACCAAAACCGATATTTTATGTGCGGATGATGTTAATAGTGGTTCAATAAACATTAATGTTACAAACCCTAACGGTAATAGTTTACGATACAGTATCGATAATGGTGTAACATTTACTAATTCACCAGTTTTTACAGGACTTATCGCAGGGAATTATGATGTTGTTGTGGAATATACCTTTGGTACAGGCGTATGTTTATCAACACCACAACTTGTAACAATTATAGCATCAACTGCCATTTCTGGTACTGCGACACTAACTACACCTTATACGTGTACAACTAATGGGGTTATAACAGTTTCAGGAGTTTCTGGTGGAAATCCACCATATAGTTATAGTCTTGATGGCTTTACGTTTCAAGGTGGAACGACTTTTTCAGGATTAACCGATGGCACTTACACAGTTACTATTAGAGATGCTAATAATTGTACGTTTGTTACAGCACCAATTACTATAGATCCATTAAATCCACCAACGGATTTAACCTTTAGCAATCCACCGTTAAGTTGCCCGACAATTACTACCGATGTAACGATTAGTGCAACAGGAGGGACCTTGCCTTTAGAATATCAAATTATAGCACCAGCAGCTTCGGCAACAGTATATCAATCTTCAAATGTGTTTTCAGGTTTAGCACCAGATACCTACACTTTTCAAGTAAGAGATGCTAACAATTGTGAGTATAGCGAATCTTATACTATTGCCCCATTGCCACCAGTTGTTGTAAGCACAGTTCTGACTAAAGATTTAGATTGTACGGCATCGCCAGATGCAACAATTACTGGAACAATTTCTAGCGGTGTTGCACCATTCACCTATGCTGTTTCATTTAATGGCGGCACCTATGCTTCATTAGGAGCAACGGGTTCTCCGTTTACATATACCACAGCAGTTGATGGCGATTATCAATTCCAGGTAACCGATGCCAATGGGTGTACCGCTGAATCTTCAGTACAAACCATAAATGCCATTACATTACCTAATATTATTTCAGTGGTACAAACACAACCTATCTTATGTCATGGCGATTCAAACGCTGCCATTCAGATAAATATTGATAATACTGTGGGTACGCCACCGTTCACAATTCATGTGAATAATGATACTACGTCAACAGATTATGGCACACAAACAAGTGGTTTGCCAGCAGGAACGTATACCATTACTTTAACCGATTCGAAATCGTGTACCGATACTGAAACCATTGTAATTGCTGAACCAAACCCGATTGCTTTCGATTTAACAAAAGTGGATATTACCTGTAATAATCCGGGTGGTTCAAGCTTGGGCTCTATTACAGTTGAAAACGTTACGGGCGGAACAGCTCCTTTTACCTATTATATTACAAATAATTTTGGAGATGTTATTCCAGGTAATCCTTATTCAGCAGTTTCTAATGAAAATCATACCTTTAATATTATCAATTTTGGTACCTACACTGTAAATGTAGTTGATGCCAATGGTTGTAGTTTATCTCAGCAAATAGTTATTGCTTCTCCACCATCAGATTTACTTATTAATGTTAATACAGCTGTGCCTGATTGTACAAATGGGGGTACAGCTACAGTACAAGCCATTTCTGTTGTAGGTAGTGGAAGTTATGAATTTGGTATTTTAGAATTCAATTTTGCTCCTTATACATCTACCTTTTTTCCTTCGGATATTGGATTCCCAGATACAAGAACATTTACCAATTTAACACCAGGTGTTGTTTATACCTTTGTAGTACACGATTTGGCAACAGACTGTTATTTTGTGAAATCCGCAGATTCGGCAATTGACCCAGCTTCAACTTTAACATCATCAGTTATTCCAAATAATGTGATGTGTGTTGGAGAAAATAATGGTAGTGTAACCTTTACTATTGATAATTTTGATAGCACTACAACTTCAGTAGATTATGCCATTTATACAGCATTTACAAATGTTTTAGTAGATGGTCCAACCAATTTATCTGTTACTTTTGGAGTACCTGAAACAGTAACAACGCCATCACCTGGAACATTATCACCTGGACAATATTATATTGTTTTTACTGAAAACGGAACAGGTTCGTTTAATGGATGCGAATCAGCAACTACAATTTTTGAAATTACTGAATCAGCAATAGACTTAGATATTACAGCTACAGTTGATACAAATGCTAATTGTAATCCAAATTCAGGAATAATTAGCGCCATAGCCACAAATGGTACAGCACCATATTTATATCAAATTACAACATCGGCAGCTCCTCCATTGTCAACAGACCCTTCATGGGCTTCGGCTAGTGTTTTTAATGTAGATGCTAATAGCTATTACGTACATGTAATAGATGCGAATGGTTGTATTAAATCAACCCCAGTTTTAGTTTTACCGGCAGATCCAGAACCAGTTATTACAGCTACGGTTAGTAA
>NZ_CAXIBN010000101.1:0-11741 GCF_964021735.1 uncultured Wocania sp.
AGGTGATCGGCCGCTGCCCTTACTACTTTACCGGGAAACTCGGGTTCCAATGGTAAATGTGTACGGGCAAACTCCAAATCGGCTTTAACAAACTGCCATGTATCTTCTCTGGTAGCTCTTACAAAATCTACCTTAGGCTCTGTTACGGAACCATCAATAATTGGCACACCTCCATACAAATTGGCTAAATTTCTATATGCAAAAGCTCTAAAGAAGCGCCCCTCTGCTATAATGGCATCGCGCTCTGCATCACTGTTCCAAATAACATCTTCTTTTTGTGCTGCATCAATTACCGTATTGGCATCTCTAATAATTATATATTGCCAATTAAACCATCTACTGGAATACCCTTCAAAAGCATTAAGTTTAGTCCAGTCGTTATATACCCTGTCATCTCCCCTGGGCCAAAAAAACACGTCTGTTCCCAATCCTTTTATCCATGCATCGCTATCTCCATCTCCAGAGTTATAAAACTCTCGTATTTGTCTATAAACATTCCCTAATAATGTTTCAAATTGCGCCTTATTTCTAAACGCATTTTCTGTATTGAGCCCATCACGGCGCTCTTCTTTCAAAAAGTCTTCATCGGAACACGATAGTGTTAATATAAATCCGAAAAGCAGTATCCAGATTTTGTTATATTTTAAGTTTTTCATTTATCAAATTTTATAATTTAATATTATTCTTTATTTTTTATCAAGAAAAACAATAGTTAATCTTATTTATTTCAATTCTTTAAAAGCTTACATTAAGTCCAGCTGTAAAGGTTTTAAGAACAGGACTAGAGCCTCCAACTTGACCTGCATTTTCAGGGTCTAAACCAACCCAATCCGTCTTTGTAAATAAATTTTTTCCTGTAGCGAAAATCTTAAGGTCCTTAACGCCTAAATAATCCTTTAACTTAGAATTAAATTTATATGACAATGTTATATTCTGTAATCTTGCAAATGCCCTATCTTGCCAAAAACCATAACCAAATGGGTTTCCATAATTAGGTCTTGGCACTACATTACTTTGGCGATCTGGTCTCCAATATTCACGTCCTGCTATCCATCTGCCAACTGTAGGTACAATGGGAAGGAATGCTGTTCTATTGCCTGCCATATAGTAATTATCTTTTCCTCCACCTGCTATGATGTTAATATCGAAATATAGTTGAAAGCTTTTATAGGTAAGGGTGTTTGATATATTGGCTCTATAATTTGGTACGGTATAGCCAATTACAGATCTATCGGCGCCATTAATTTGTCCATCTGGTTGACCCGTTAGGTTTCCATCATCATCAAAACCATCTATATCCCTAATTTTTAAGTCTCCAGGTGACACGCCAAACGTATCGATATAATCTGTATCTTCAGTTTGTACGATACCATCTACGGTATAATCGTAAATCGCTCCTAACGATTTACCTATAAACCAACGGTTACCAATATCGTCATCTTCAACGCCATCTTCATCGGCATCCAATCCTGTTAGACTCACTAATTTGTTCCTGTTCAATGAAAATACTAAACCAGTTTCCCATTTAAAATTACTGTTCTGAATGTTAATTGTATTTAAAGAAACTTCAATCCCTTTATTATCAACCTGACCAATGTTTGTTATTACACTGCCAAAACCTGTAAAAACGGGGAGCTGAAGGTTTTGCAACTGATCTGTTGTTTCGCTTTTGTAAATGTCTATATCTCCTGACAATCTGTTATTGAACAATGAAAAGTTTACACCAAAATTGAACGATTTGGTGGTTTCCCATGTTAACGACTTATTGGCCAAACTTGAAGGAAATGAGGTATTGAACGTTTGCGACCCAAAAACAGTTGATCCGCCCCCTACATTTGCTAAAGTTGAATAGGGCGAAATAGCTTGGTTTCCATTTTCTCCATAGGACATCCTAAACTTTAAAAAGTCAATGGATGGTATATTATCCTTTATAAAAGATTCTTCACTTGCGACCCAAGCAATAGATGCTCCGGAAAAGTTTCCGAACTTAAACCCAGGAGCAAAGGCTGAATATCCATCTCTTCTATAACTACCGGTTAAGTGATAACGCCCTTTATAGGAATAATTTAGCCTTGCCAAATAGCCTACATTTGAGAAGTCGGTGTAGTTTGATTCTCCTCCTTTTTTCTCTGGGTTTGCCAATTCAAGTCCATAAAAGCCTAAAACCGTACTTCCTGCACTTTCAAAATCGGCGCCACTAAACTGAACCCTTTCCTGTCTTGTGTAGTCTCTTGTGTATCCTAAAACCGCATCGACCCTATGGTCTCCAAATGTTTTCTTATAAGTCAATAAATTGTTCATTACCCATCCCTGAGAGGTATTGGTTCGAAGAAAACCTCCTGTGTTACCTAAAAACCTCGTAGGATCATTCAATTGATCAGGTACATCAGGGTCAACGAATTTGAACTCATGTGCAAATCGACCTAAGCGGGATACGTTTCTACGCCCTGTGTAGTCGAAACGGAAGGTCAACCCTTCAATCTTTGGAATATCTACTTCTATATATCCAGTCCCTCTAATACCCCATTGTTTATCCATATCATCATCGTACATTCCAGAACCTCCCGAGTTAACATTACCCCAAAACGGATTGTAAAGAAAGTTTGCTGTAGGAAAACGATCCAAGACCTCTCCTTCACGACCATTTAGCCATTTATTACTATAAGGCGTATAATAAGTCGCTATATATATGTCCGGTGAAATACCGGTAAAATCCATAGAGTTGTAGTAAATGTTTGCACCCACTTTAAGCCAATCGTCAATTTTTGTTTCTAACTTAGCTGTAACACTGGGTTTCTTAAAACTATCGTTGGCCAATACCCCTTTTTGATCTAAAAAACTACCGGATAGGTAATAATTGGTTTTATCGTTACTACCTGATACACTCAACTGATAATTTTGAATTGGGGCATTCTGGGAAATCTCATCAAACCATTCTAACTGCTGGCCATTTTGATAAGCTTGATATTCTTTAGGCCCCAAAATATTTTGAATACTTAAATCCTCTTGTCCCGTAAGACTTAAATTATATGCCCTCCAGTCCAAAAACTCTTCGCCCATCATCATATCAGGTATGCGGCTCCATTCCTGTACTCCAACATAGTGATTTAAATTTATTGTTGGTTTACCTGTCTTTCCTCTTTTGGTGGTAATAAGGATTACCCCATTTGCTGCCCGCGACCCATAAATAGCTGCCGAACTTGCATCCTTTAAGATATCTATCGTAGCAATATCATCATTGGGAACCTCATTTAAGCCTCCATCGAAAATAACACCATCCAACACAATTAAGGGGCCGTTGCCTCCGCTAATGGAGTTTTGTCCCCGTATAAGCAAGCCCGGGGTTCCCCCTGCACTTGCTACCGCACCTATGCTTACACCAGGCACTGTACCCTGCAATGTTTGCAATACATTTGTTGTTGGTTGTAAGGCTATTGGCGAGTCTTCAATCTTGATACTGGCAACGGAACCCGTTATGTCTTTTCGAGTAGCGGTTCCGTAACCTATAACCACGACTTCATCCAATTTGGCCGCATCCTCTTGCATAATCACGTTAAGCGTTGTTTGGTCCGCTACCGTTTGTTCTAAAGTTTTCATACCTACATAAGAAAACACTAAAACACTTCCTTGGCTAACCGTAATTGTATAGTTCCCGTCAAAATCTGTAAGTGTACCATTTGCGGTACCTTTTTCCAAAATGTTTACCCCAGCAAGAGGCAGACCCGATTCATCAGCTACCGAACCAGACACATCTATAGAGACAGATTGTGCAAAGGTCCAATAACACGACAAAATCAAGAATAAAAAAGTAAAGGTTTTTTTCATAATTCCATAAATTTGATTGTTAGTTGTTTTTTAGTTGTCCAACTGGTTTTTAGTTGTCCAACACAATGTTAAGGTTTTCTTAACGCTAACATTAAAACAAATTCAGGATTATCTAGCACAGGTTTATAGCACTACAACAAATTCAGGATTTAATAGCATATTTTCAGATTTCACCCGATAATAGCTTATAATAATGTAATTTAGGCTTAAAAACATTGTATGTCACTCCATCCAATCCGTGTTTTATCAATATTGATTTTTACAATTAACGTATCGTTAATGAATGCCCAATTCATAAATTATGGCATTAAGGAGGGCTTATCATTTAAAAGCGTTGACCATTTAATAACTGATGATGAAGACCTTATTTATGCTGGTACAAATGAAAGCTTGGATGTTTTATATGGAAATAGTTTTAACCCCATCAAACCTCTTGAATCTAAAGAGGTTAGAAATCACATTACTTCTTTACTCTTTTTAAAAAAAGGATATATACTAATTGGTATTGCCCAAAAAGGCCTGTTCTTATACAATAAATATAACGAAACTTTAAACCGGCTGGACCTAAACCATGATATTCCCGAACCCTTATCCGCAACCGCACTTACTTTAGACAACAAGGGTGTTGTTTGGGTTGGTTGTAGTAATGGGAGCGTTTTTACCATAAAAATTGACCAAATAATTCCCAATCGAGACAATAGCACAAAAATAAAAGTCACAGAGGTGGCTAAAATGCCTTCCCAGATCAACGATATTTATGCATTCCATAACGAAATACTAATAGCTTCAAATACTCCCGAATTAATTCATATTAAAAACAGAAATGAAAAAATTATTCTACTTCCTCATATCTACTTGGAGAGTGCCACCAAAATATATAGGATAAAACATGTTGATAGCACCTTATTAATTGGAACCGACAATGGGCTTTTTAAAATAGACCGTTTTTTGGAATACCAATCGAACAACAGCCATATTAAACCGTGGTTATTGCCCCAAATTATTATTCGTTCCCTTACTGTTCACAATAGCATTATATGGGCTGGAACAGAAGGCAATGGTCTTTTTAAGCTTAGCCCGAACGGAAACATACTTAATAATTTTACGTATTCTGAAAATAAGCGTAGTAGCATAAATTCAAATTATATCTTGGAAACGTTTGTAGATAAGTCCAACCACTTGTGGATAGGTACTTGGTTGGGCGGATTGAACATGCTGGATCTTAATGAATCTAAATTCAGGTTTGTGTACGATAAAAAAAATGAGAACAACCTGTTTTCAAATGTATTATGGTCTTTGGAAAAAACTCGAAATGATGAAATTTACATAGGAACACATGGTAACGGTTTAGCAGTGTACAATAGGAAGGAAAAATCATTTGAATCAATCCTGAAAACAGCATCCATAAATTCTATCAGTACGATTTATTTTGATTCAGATTCAGGCATATTATTTATAGGAACCTGGGGAAATGGTATTTGGGTATATAATACCAACACTCATAAACTTGTATCCGATAGGTATGATTTTGAATTACTAAAAAGTGATAGGATTTATGATATTACAAAAGGCCCTAACGGCAAGCTATGGATAGGTAGTTACTACAATGGTTTAATGGTCCTTTTACCCAAAGAAAAAAAACTAAAACCAATACCCTTGTCAAAAAATTCTGTAGATAAAATTGATGTAAGATGTCTATATACAGATACTGTAAACAACAGATTATATATAGGCTCACTAAAAAAAGGTGTTTTCGAACTCACGTTTGATGTGAATGGAGAAATAACTAATCGAAAACACTTCGAACACTTTACCGACAATAATGAAAAAATAAGCCCCGAAAGCATGTATATGGGAGAAGACTCAAATCTCTGGTTACTGTGTCGTAATGGGCTTGGTACGATAACCAATGACGGAAAGGCCTATAGGTTGCCACAACTTCAGGAAAAAGTGGCAACTGCCTTGTGCAAAGACAAGCAAGGGAATTTTTGGGTAAGCACCTACGAAGGTATATTTAAAATCAACAAAGAAAGTTTAACAGTAGAACCAATTATAAAAGGGCATAGTTTTTATGATCTCATTTTTATTGAAAAAGAAAATTTGGTTTTAGCAGCATCAGATGATGGACTACTTATAGCAAATCCACAAATTAACCAAACACCAAAACCAACTCCTAGTATTTTTTTTAATAATTTAAAAGTATTGGATCAAGATATCCTGCCAAACAAGCCTGCATGGAAAACAACCATTTTAAACAAACGCCTCAATTATTCAGACACAATAATATTACCCTATTTTGCACAAACATTCTCCTTTAACCTAAGCCATATTTCCTATAATAAAAACCAGCAAAGCAAAATTAGATACAGGATAAAAGACTTTGATGCGTTTTGGAACGAAACCAACAATAAATCGGCCAACGTTTCCTACTCAAACCTGCCATCGGGCAACTACATATTTCAAGCCCAAACTACAACCGAAAACAAAGCATGGAATACAAAAATTAGGGAACTTGTTATCGTAAAACAAGAACCTTGGTGGTTTAACT
This sequence comes from uncultured Wocania sp., assembly GCF_964021735.1. NCBI lineage: Bacteria > Pseudomonadati > Bacteroidota > Flavobacteriia > Flavobacteriales > Flavobacteriaceae > Wocania > uncultured Wocania sp. The sequence goes on from NZ_CAXIBN010000101.1 coordinate 6,374, forward strand.
TTTGGGCAAAACTGATATATTCCTTTTTTTTACTAAGTAGCGGTTATATTATTTTCAAGTTCATTAAAGAACGTATTAGGATTAAACAGGAACTTAAAATTGAAAAAATCAAGCATGAACAGGAAAACAACCTCTATAATCAAAAAATTTCGTTTTTCACAAATGTTTCCCATGATATTAGAACGCCCTTAACCTTAATTATTGGGCCTATTGAAGAAGTTGTGTCCAATCCAAAACTTGATCATGAGGTATATACAAAGTTACAACGTGTTTTAAAAAACTCCAGAATGCTTTTAAACCTAGTAAACCAAATTCTAGATTTTAGAAAGGTAGAAACCAAAAACTTAAATATTAACAAAAAACAAATAAATCTTAACCATTTTTTACAGAACACCTATTATCAATTTAATGAACTGGCCGATAATAAGTCTATTGATTTTGAACTAAACTTACAGGAGGATGAATTAACCTTGGTCGCCGACCCCGTAAAGTTAGAATCCGTTCTCTTCAACTTAATTTCCAACGCCATTAAGTTCACTCCCAAGTACGGACACATTCTTATAGAATCTTTTAAAGAAAAAGAAAAAATCATTATTGGCATTCAAGATTCCGGTATAGGCATCCATCCAGATGAGATCAACCACATTTTCACTAGATTTTACACCTCCAAACTCAATAATTTTTCATCGGGATCCGGAATAGGCATGGCTTTGGTAAAAAGTTATATCGAGGCACACAATGGCGGTATCCAGGTAACCAGCAACCTCGACTCTGGGACTAAATTCACAGTGTCCTTTCCCGTTTTGGATACTTCATCCTATAAAGAACATGTCAATCCTCCCATAATAGATTTACAAACAACTTCACCCACATTAATAAACAGCACATCAACACTGGAGAAAAAGAACTCCATCCTCATAATAGACGACAATCCTGAAATATTAAATTACCTCAAGGACATTTTAAAGAAGAACTACAATGTATTAACGGCAAATAACGGGGCATTAGGCTTGGATATAGCCATTAAGAAAATCCCAGATCTTATTATAAGTGATGTGATGATGGACATTATGGATGGCTTTGAACTATGTAGTCAATTAAAAAGCCATATTACAACTTCCCACATTCCCATCATTCTTTTAACGGCAAAAAACTCACCAGAATCAAGAATTGAAGGGTTTGAAAAAGGCGCAGATGCCTATATCGAAAAACCCTTTAACAGTAACCTACTATTGATTCGTATTGAAAAGATTATACTATCAAGGGAAAAACTCAAAAAGAAATTTTTAATTTCAGATAGTTTCTCAGGAGATGCCATGCCATCATCTATCGACAAGGAAATTTTAGACAATATCGTGGCACAAATTGAAAAGCATATCTCAGAGTCCGATTTCTCGGTACAAAGTCTAATCGATATTGTTAACATGAGCCAAGACCAGCTCTATAGAAAAATTAAGGCGCTCTCTGGACTTTCCATTAACCATTTTATAAGAAAAGTGAGGTTGAACAAAGCCGCAAAGCTTATTGCGGAGGGCAGGTACTCCATAAGTGAAGTAGTTTACAAAGTTGGATTTAACAATCCCTCTTATTTCACCAAATGCTTTAAGGCCGAATTTGGCATGTCTCCAAGTGATTACATCAACGAAAAGAAAAACATTAACCAAAATTAATTAAGAGTTTATGAAGCGGTTTTTAAAACTATATGTATTAGCAATACTGATTATTACACTATCTTCCTTTAAAACGGAAGAGGTGCACTATTTTGTTTCCACAACTGGAAACGATTTATACAACGGCACAAAAGCAGCCCCTTTTGCCACACTGGAACGCGCGTTAAAACAAATAAAAGATGACAGACAAAAAGGTAACTCTTCCATAGCCAAAGTTTATTTAAGGGCTGGTATCTACTATTTTCAAAATACAGTAAAAATCAATGAAACCCTTTCCAATATCCACATTCAGCCCTATCAGTCCGAACAGGTCATATTTTCGGGCGGTATAGCAATTCCGTCAAAATTCATTACAAAAAGTAATAAAAGTACTTTTAAAAATCACTACAATGTCAATTTAAAACATGTAGGTATTAAAAACTACGGTGCTTTACGCAATGTTGGGTTTGCCCGTCCTTACGGTTCTGCTTGGGGAGAACCCTTTGTTAACAAAAAGCCCCTACAGCTTTCCCGTTGGCCAAACCAAGGTATGGTTCCTATGGGAGAGGTACTGGATAAAGGCTCGGTACCAAGAAACGACGACTATTCAAATCGGGGTGGTGTAATTAAGTATAATGACGCTCGAATCGATAAATGGGCTAACGAAGCAGATGCATGGATGTCTGGTTATTTCATGTGGGGGTATGCCGATGATATGGTAAAAATAGCATCTGTAGATACAAAAACACAGACCCTTAAAACAGCATCTGCCACTTTGTATGGCTATGGCGACAGTAAACCGTGGCGACAATGGTATGGTGTTAACATACTGGCGGAACTAGATACTCCCGGAGAGTATTATGTTAACCGTAAAGAAGGGATACTCCAGTTTATTTTAGAAGAAGATGACATTGAATCTCTTGAGTTTTCAATACTCGAAGATCCCTTTTTTATCATTCAGAACACAACCCATATAGTCATAGAAGGCATTCAATTTGAATGCTCAAGAGGATTGGGCATTGCTATGGACAACACCAACAATGCAACCATTAAGGATTGTACTTTTAGAAACCTTGGCAGCATAGGCATTATGGTTGGCAAGGGCGTAGAACCGTTTGACAAGTACAGACACGAGGGTACTGGAAAAGTAAAATCCGGTATTGTTGGCAGTCTGCAACAGCACCTTTACGCCAATCCAACCCAGTACCGTGAAGGCGGTAAAAACAATAAAATCATCGGATGTGAGTTTTACGACCTAGGCGCTGGAGGTGTTATACTTGGCGGCGGCAACCTAAAAACACTAGAAAAAGGCAATAATAGTATTGAAAACTGTGTATTCCACGATTTAAACCGTATAGAAAAATCGTATCGCCCTGCTGTTCACTTAACCGGTGTGGGCAACACAGTAAGGCATTGTGAAATATACAATACTCCAAGTATGGCCATTTACCTTATGTTTGGAAACGATAATATAATAGAATACAATTACATCCATGATGTTTGCCTTGAAGTAGAAGACCAAGGTGCTATTTATTACGGGCGCAATCCTGCCGAACGTGGTAATATAGTGCGATACAACTATTTTGAAAACATCCCGGACCATTACAACACCTGTGCCGTTTATCACGATGACGGCGCCTGCGGCATGACCGTATTCGGCAATGTTTTTTATAAAGCAGGCAAATGGAACGCACTCATAGGTGGTGGATCCGACAATATCTACAGAAACAATATTTTTATTGGCAACAAGATTGGCATGCATGTGGACAACCGTCTGCAAAACTGGTCCAAAGCCCTTTTGGACAAAGACGGCTTATTTGAACAACGATTAAAAGCCGTTAACTTTAAAGTACCGCCCTACAGCAATAGGTACCCCGAAATTGTCACATACTTTGAAAACCCCGAACGTCCAAAGCGTAACCTGGTGGAAAACAATGTTTTTGTTGATGTTGAACAGCTATTGGATGGAAACAAAGAGTGGCTCGACTATAAAAACACTAATTGGCAGACAGACCATAATATTGACTTTGCAGATTGGGACATCCAAAATTTTAATCTAGCTTCTAATTCAGAGGTTTATAAAAAATTGCCCGATTTTAAAGAAATACCATTCCACAAAATAGGGCTTTATGAAACCAAAAACATAAAAAGCATAAGAAAGCGAAATGGGTTAAGGGTTAGTATAAATGAAAGCAATAGGCACGAGTGGCAAAAAATGCAAGAAAGGCAATTGGCTTACCAAGTAAAAGACCCCGTAATCAACACCATTGTAAAGGCCATTTCGGAAGACAGCAAAGCCACTGTTTTTCCCAATCCCAATACAGGAGCCCAATGGTTTGGCGAAGGCCATTTTGGGTTGTTTATGCACTGGGGGCCGCATAGCACACAAGGCTCACAACCATCTTGGTCCATGATAAAAAATTATCCTTATGGCTATGAAGAAAAGTATACCAATCCTAAAGACTACTTTGCCCTGGCCGAAAACTTCCATCCAACGCATTGGGATCCCGACAAGATTTGCAAGGCAGCAAAACAAGCCGGTATGACCTACGTGGTACTAACGGCCAAACACCATGATGGCTTTGCATTGTGGCCCTCTAAATACGGAAATTACAACATTGGCACCTATGTACCCGATACCGATTTATTAAAGCCCTATGTGGAGGCCTGTCGTAAATACGGCTTAAAAGTGGGCTTCTATTTTTCACAACGCGACTGGCATTTTCCAAACTATCCATTAACGGACCAGAATTTTAATTTTAGAACTCGGAATAAATTTCCCTTACTAGATCCTGAAATGGATTCGATAAGGTATAACAACTGGTGGGCATATACCATTGGTCAGTTAAAAGAATTATTGACGAATTATGGCTCCATAGACGTGTTATGGTTTGATGGTTTTTACTGGCCGGGAAAAGAAAAGGAAGCTTATACAGAAGGTCTATTCAATTGGATAAGAACCCAGCAACCTGGTATTGTTGTAAACGACAGATGGTATAAAGTGCGTAATCCCGATGCAGAAGAAGAAGAAACCGCTAAAGGCGATTTTGCTACAGTGGAATGGAAAGAGCCAGAGGAAGGCATAAATAAGTGGTGGGAATTTACTACCTCTTGGTGCGGTTCTTGGGGCTACTCCCCATTACGTTTCGGTGCAAAAGAAGCTCTTGACAAATTGGTTTTGGCCAGAAGTTTAGGAGGTAATTTTCTTATTAACATAGGTCCCTCCGGTGATGGCGTTCCTCCTGAAGGTTTTTACGAAAATATGGCACAATTGGCCGAATGGATAGTCCCAAATAAAGAGGGCTTATTTGGAAAAGAATTGCTGCCCGCCCCAAAAGAATGGGCCAATGTGCCACTTACCAAAGATAAGCATGCATTATATTTGCATGTGTTGCCAAATATGCTAAACGATGAGGTCTTATTGTTTTACAACGAAAGTATAGGGAGAGTAATAAATGTATCATCAGGCAGTAAGATTAAAAGAAAAAAAGAAAAAAAGGGTTATAGTATTTCCCGTAAAAAAAACAAACTCGATTTAGACACTTATAAAGTAATTAAAATTGAACTAAAGAAATAGGAATTCTATAAATTGGCTCCCTCAGGTGGTATATTTAAAAAGGCTAGTCTGTAACCAATAAGCCTAAAATCTCATTTTAGAGACTATGCGTCGGCAGAATCTTTCAGGATCAAGAACAATTGTTCTTGATCCTGTTCCATTT
>NZ_CAXIBN010000102.1:0-11726 GCF_964021735.1 uncultured Wocania sp.
TTGAGTTGAAGAATTTTTAATTGATTATCGTGTGCAAAATCAAACACGTAAGAGCGCATGTCTTCAGTGGTTTTAAATGTGATTTCGTAAACAAAATCATAAGTATTTACAACGCGTTCTGCTTTAGGTAGTTTTAATAAAAAGGCATCTTCAACACGGTAATCGAACTCCACAATAACGGTTTGTTCTTTGCCTTCGCGAAGTTCTGTCAACTTTTTATCAGCAACTATTTCCCCTTTATTAATAATAATAACACGATCACACATCGCTTCAACCTCTTGCATAATATGCGTAGATAAAAATACGGTTTTGGTTTTTCCAATGTTTTTTATAAGATTTCTAATGTCTATAAGTTGATTAGGGTCTAAACCTGTTGTAGGTTCATCTAAAATTAAAACATCAGGATCGTGTAATAAAGCATTGGCTAAACCTACACGTTGTCGATAGCCTTTGGAGAGCTGTCCAATTTTTTTGTGAATTTCTGACGTTAAACCAGTAAGTGCAATCACTTCGGCAATACGTTGTTTGGAAACTTTATAAATATGCGCATTAAAAACCAAATATTCTTTGATAAACATATCTAAATACAACGGATTGTGCTCGGGTAAATAGCCAACACTTTGCTGAACGCTTTGGGAGTTTTCATTTATATCAAATCCATTTACTTTAGCAACACCATTTGTAGGGTTAACATAGGTGGTTAATATTTTCATCATAGTCGATTTACCAGCGCCATTAGGTCCTAAAAAACCAACAATTTCAGGTTTATCAACCTTAAAAGTAATATTGTTTAAAGCTTTTTGATTTCCGTAATGTTTCGAAATTTCTTTAACCTCTATAGACATATTTAAAATATTTATTCAAAAATAATGATTATCTAATATTATATTAGTTTTACTGTAAAATCTTTAAAATTTTTAATAAATGAACAAAAAACTATTTGTACAATTTTGATTTCTTAAATAATTAATTACTTTAGCCACGTATTTAAGACAACAACAATGCATTATACATATTTTAACAACTGGTTTTATTTCTTTTTTAGCAAAAGGAACGAGGCGTTGTATGTATAATTTATAACTATAAATTTTAATATGAGTCTCGATGAAAATCGGGACTTTTTTTATATATGATAAAAACAGTAGCTATACAAGGTGCGAAAGGATCAAATCATCATAAAGTGGCACGAGACTATTATGGTGAAGATATTTTACTAAAAGAGTGTTTGTCTTTTGATACTTTGGTAGATAGTTTATTAGATAAAACATCTAGTCAAGCCATTATGGCTATAGAAAATACAATAGCAGGTTCTATTATTCCTAATTATGCACTAATAGATAAGTATAACCTACACATTTGTGGAGAAAGGTATTTGAATATTCATCATCATTTAATGGCATTGCCAAATCAGAAAATAGAAGATATAAAGGAAGTGTGTTCGCATCCTATGGCACTGTTACAATGTAAAGAGTTTTTTAAGCAGTATCCGCATATTAAATTAGTTGAAGATGTTGATACCGCTGAGGTTGCAAAAAGAATTGAAAAACATCAATTAAAAGGTGTTGCAGCAATAGCACCTAAAATTGCAGCAGAAATTTTTGGGTTAGAAATTCTTGAAGATGACATTCAAACCATGAAGGATAATTCTACGCGGTTTGTAATTATTCAAACAGAACAACCTAATAATGGAATTGATCAAATTAATAAAGCATCTATAAAGTTTCAATTAGATCATAAAAGAGGAAGTTTAGCCGCTATTTTAAATGTATTAAGTGATTGTAAAATGAATTTAACTAAAATTCAATCCTTGCCAGTTATTGAAACCCCATGGAAGTACGCTTTTTTTGTTGATGTAACTTTTGATGCTTATGAAGATTATAAAAAAGCAAAATCTATAGTAGAAATTATGGCAACAAAATTTAAAGTTTTAGGAGAATATAAAAATGCCAAGATATGATTGAAGTTGCTAACCGATTGCATACCGTTGAAGAATACTACTTTTCTAAAAAATTAAGAGAAGTTAATACGCTTATTGCTAAAGGGAACCCCATTATTAATTTAGGCATTGGTAGCCCAGACATGGATCCACCACAAAAAGTAATTGATGCATTAACTGATGGATTATTAGATGTGAATGCACATAAATATCAAAGTTACCAAGGACTTCCAGAATTAAGAGAAACTATTGCAGATTTTTATAAAACGCATTTTTCGGTAAACTTAAGTACAAATACAGAAATTCTTCCATTAATGGGAAGTAAAGAAGGGATTATGCATATTTCGATGGCATATTTAAATGAAGGCGATGAGGCTTTAATTCCAAATCCAGGGTATCCAACTTACCAATCGGTAACAAAGTTAGTAGGTGCAAAACCTGTTTTTTACGAACTTGATGCAGAGAATAATTGGTTGCCAGATTTAAAGAGTTTGGAAAAATCGGATTTGAGTAAAGTAAAATTAATGTGGGTTAATTATCCACACATGCCAACAGGAGCACAACCAACAAAGAACTTGTTTGAAGATTTAGTAGCCTTTGCAAAACGCCATAATATTTTAATAGTAAACGACAATCCGTATAGTTTTATTCTAAACGATTCACCTAAAAGTATATTGAGTGTGAAAGGTGCAAAAGAGGTGTGTCTAGAACTTAATTCGTTAAGCAAAACTTTTAATATGGCAGGATGGAGAGTAGGTATGGTTCTTGGAGATAGCGTGCATATTAATAATATTTTAAAGGTTAAGACCAATATGGATTCTGGTATGTTTTATGGCATTCAAAAAGGAGCTATTGAAGCTTTAAAATGTTCTAAAATGTGGTTCAGTACTTTGAATAGCGTATATCAAGAACGACGAGATTTAGTTTGGGAATTAGCCGATGCTTTACATTGTACTTACGATAAAAATGCTACGGGACTTTTTGTTTGGGCAAAATTACCAGCGTTAATAAAAGCAGAAGCGTTTATCGATTTAATACTTAAAGAGAATCATATTTTTATAACACCAGGAACCATATTTGGAAGTCAAGGTGAAGGGTATATTCGGTTTTCTTTATGTGCTTCAACAGAAGTTTTACAAGAAGCAATAGCTAGAATAAAGTAAGAATGAAAAATATATACATAATAGGCGTTGGTTTAATAGGAGGTAGTCTTGCCATTGATATTAAAAAGAATAATCCAGATATGATTATTCATGGTATTAGCAGAAAAGATGCCACATTAGAAACTGCTTTATCACTTAATTTAATTGATAAAAAAGCCACTTTAGATGATATTAAGCATGCAGATTTAGTTATCGTTTCTATTCCAGTAGATGCTACGGTAAAATTGTTGCCAACTATTTTAGATAAAATTTCGGATAATGGATTGGTTGTAGATGCAGGGTCTACTAAAGTAGATATTTGTAAAGTGGTTGAAAATCATCCCAAACGAAGAAATTTTTTAGCCATGCATCCTATTGCAGGTACAGAACATTCTGGTCCAAGTGCCGCAATTCCTAATTTGTTTGTTGGCAAAACAAATATTATTTGCGAGGTTGAAAAAACTACATTTAAGCTTCAAGAAAAAGCATTAAAATTGTTTACAGATATAGGGATGCGTATTAGATATATGAATCCAGAAGCACACGACAAACACATTGCTTACATGTCGCATTTATCTCATATTAGTTCATTTATGCTAGGTAAGACAGTTATTGAAAAAGAAAAGAATGAACGTGATATTTTTGATATGGCTGGTAGTGGGTTTGCATCAACCGTTCGATTAGCAAAAAGTTCGCCAGAAATGTGGACACCCATTTTTAAACAAAACAAAACCAATGTTATTGAAACATTAGAAGAATATATCACAAATCTCACACATTTTAAAGAGTTAATGAAACAAGACGATTTTGATGCGATTTTTAACGAGATGAAAGATACCAATTATATAAAAGATATTTTAAACGGAATTAGTTAAGTAGTGAAATTATGGAAAACAAAAAAGAAATGAGAACCTGGTTAGATGATTTAAAATTAGATCATCCTTTAGTAATAGCAGGACCATGTAGTGCAGAAACCGAAGAGCAAGTATTAAAAATAGCACACGAGCTTAAAGATACAGATGTTAGCTATTTTAGAGCAGGTATATGGAAACCAAGAACACGCCCTGGAATGTTTGAAGGCGTTGGGGCTTTGGGTTTAAAATGGTTGCAAAAGGTAAAAGCAGAAACTGGTATGAAAACAGCAACCGAGGTTGCTAACGCAGCACACGTAAAATTAGCTTTAGAGCATGATATAGATTTATTGTGGATTGGAGCACGTTCTACGGTAAGTCCGTTTATAATGCAAGAAATTGCCGATGCTTTACAAGGTACAGATAAACCAGTGCTAATAAAAAATCCTGTAAATCCTGATTTAGCCTTATGGTTAGGCGGTATAGAAAGAATTTATAAAGCTGGCGTTAAAAATATTGGAGCCATTCATAGAGGGTTTTCAACTTACGAAAAATCTAAATACAGAAATAACCCAGAGTGGCAATTAGCTATTGAGTTTCAAAATAAGTATCCAGACATTGCTTTAATTAACGATCCGTCTCATATTACAGGTAAGAGAGATATGATTTTTGATGTGTCTCAAGCTGCATTAGATTTGAATTTTGATGGGTTAATGATTGAAACACATTTTGACCCTGATAATGCTTGGAGTGATGCTGCGCAACAAGTAACCCCATCTAATTTAGTACAAATTATGAAGGATTTAAAAATAAGAAAAGAAACAGATTCTGAAACAGAGTATAATAAATCTCTTGATAATTTAAGAGCACAAATTGATGTTGTAGATAATCAAATTATTAGTTTATTAGGTAAGCGTATGGTTGCTGCAGATGGTATTGGAGCACTTAAAAAACAAAAAAATGTTGCCGTTTTACAAAGTAAGCGTTGGAATGAAATTTTAGGAAAAATGGTTTTGGAAGGACAAGACCATGGTTTGAGTGAAGAGTTTATTTTAAAAATGTTTAAAGCTATTCACCAGGAATCTATAAATCATCAAGAGAAGATAATTAATGGGTAATTGATTAAAGTATATTATAAGTAAAGGAAGCCTCATTGTAATAATTATTACAATGAGGCTTTTATGTAAAAAAGAATTAAATTATTGTTTATTTCTTTTAAAGATATAACGCGTGATAAAAATACCTTGCCCATCACCTTTTCCGCCTTCACTTTCTACACCACTAGTTACAAAAGCTAATTCCCAACCTTCTTCAATCATGGTGTTTATTTTTGATTCGATTAGGGCATCATTAGCAGCAATGTTTTGAAAACGAATTCCACCTAAATTATAAAAATTTAAAAGTTTAGTTTCATCGAATCCTTTAACTCTTATTTCGCTACGTTTAGATTTATTACGAGTATTATCTTCTTCTGTTTGTGTTGAAGTAAACTGTTTGTAATCTTTTGTCTCATTAGCACTAATAATTCTTGAACGCCCTAAGCCATTAGGTACAATAGACTCTACACTAGTTACAATTTTGTACTCAACTTGAGCAGTTGCATCCATAAATGCAAAAAGGCTAATAGCCAAAACAATAAATAATTTTTTCATGTTGTTGATTTTTGATTAAAATTAAGATGCTAAAATATAAAAATATACGACAAAGTGATTAAAAAATACGATTAAATGTTTATTTTTGATTTAAAGGTGTGATTTTAGGCAGTATAAAAGATTATTAATTTTGTAAAAAGCCTTTATATTGATTAGGGTCATTCAATATAAAAATTGTTATTTTGTGATTTATTTAAATGAATGACAGGACGCATATATAAATCTACAGGGAGTTGGTACACCGTTAAAACCGAATTAGGGGAGACTTACGAATGCCGTATAAAAGGTAAATTTCGTTTAAAAGGTATTAAAAGTACCAATCCAATAGCCGTTGGAGATATTGTAGATTTTGAATTGGAAACCGACAATAATCAAGAATCTGGGATTATTCATAAGATACACGACAGGACAAATTACATTGTTAGAAAATCAGTAAACTTATCTAAACAAACACATATTATTTCAGCGAATATCGATTTGGTATTTTTAATGATTACTATAAACAATCCGCCAACACTAACCAGTTTTATCGATCGTTTTTTGGTTACAGCTAATGCATATTCTATTAAAACAGTTTTGCTTTTTAATAAAATTGATACTTATGACGAAGATACGCTAAATGAAGTTAAATATTTAGCACATGTTTACAGAAAAATTGGCTATGAGTGTATTGGTGTCTCTGCAGTTACAGGTAAAAATGTAGATAAGGTAAAAGCGTTAATGTTAGGAAAAGTAAGTATGTTCTCTGGTCATTCGGGAGTTGGCAAATCGACACTTGTAAATGCGATTGAACCTTCATTAAATATAAAAACAAAAGAAATCTCCACACAACACATGCAAGGGCAACATACTACAACTTTTGCAGAAATGTTCGATTTAAGTTTCGATGCCAAAATTATCGATACACCAGGTATAAAAGGTTTTGGTGTTGTAGATATGGATAAAGAAGAAGTAGGTGATTATTTTCCCGAAATATTTAAATTAAAGCAAGATTGTAAATTCAATAATTGCTTGCATACTAAAGAACCAAATTGCGCTGTAAAAAAAGCTTTAGACAATGATGAAATAGCCTTTTCACGATACAGAAGTTATTTGCAAATTATTGAAGGCGAAGACGAGCATTATAGAACTGATACTTGGGAAAAGGAATGAAAGTAGTAATTCAAAGAGTTTCAAAAGCAAGTGTAACTATTGAAGGTGAAAAAGTAGCTTCAATAGAAAACGGATTATTAGTGTTTTTAGGAATTGTAAATGAAGATAGTCAAGAGGATGTAAAATGGTTGACAAATAAAATAATAAATCTTCGCATTTTTGATGATAAAAATCATGTAATGAATAAATCATTGCTAGATGTTAATGGCAATGTTATTGTAGTGAGTCAATTTACATTACACGCATCAACCAAAAAAGGAAATAGGCCTAGTTATATTAAAGCAGCAAAACCAGATGTTGCCATTCCGTTATACAAAGCTTTTATTAATCAGTTAGAATTAGATTTAGGGAAGTCAATCCAAACAGGAGAGTTTGGTGCCGATATGAAAGTAGAACTACTAAACGATGGTCCTGTAACTATAATAATAGATTCCAAAAATAAAGAGTAAATGGCTTCAGTTTTTGGGCATAGTGTGGTTGGTTATACTTTGACTAAATTAATTAATACTAAACATAGTAAATTACTTTTATTAGGTGCTATTTTTTCAACTATATTACCAGATTTTGATGTTATAGGTTTTAAATTTGGAATTCCATATTTGCACCCTTTTGGACATCGTGGATTTACACATTCTATTGTTTTTGCTCTTTTATGGGCACTTGTTTTAATGTTTGCTTTTGGTAGAAAACATAAACTTATTTGGTTTTTAGTCATATTGTTATCCACAATATCGCACGGAGTTTTAGATGCCATGACGAGTGGTGGAGAAGGCGTTGGTTTTTTTATTCCGTTTAATAACAATCGGTTTTTCTTTCCTTTTAGAGAAATAAAAGTATCACCTATTGGTATAGAAAAGTTTTTCTCAGAATGGGGACTACGTGTTATTTTTAGTGAAATAAAGTATATAGTTTTCCCTTGTTTTATTATATTAGCTGTAAGAATTTTAATTAAAAAAGCGAGGAGAAATTTCTGAAAATATGATTTTCCTCATATAAATATGGGTTTTGTTCCTTTATATTTATGGCTTTAATCTAGTTAAAAAATCAAACTATGACTCTAAAACCTATTGCGAATATTGTAATGCTATTCGCAACATTAACTGTTTTTTCTCAAGATAGTTTATATTCTAGTTTAACAATTTCTAAAGATTTAAGAGAAAATTCCAATGCTGTTATTAGGCTTAATGAGCTTGTTATTTCGTTAAAATCTTCTAGCGAAATGTCTGTTAAAGAAAAAAGAATTATAACCGTATTAAATAAACAAGGAAACAAAAATATTGATGCCTATGTGCATTACGATAACAATGTAAAAATTAAAACTCTTGAAGTTTTAGCTTTTGATGCTTTTGGTAACGAAATAAAGAAAATAAGAAAGAACGATTTTAAAGATGTTAGTGCTGTAGATGGAGGTACTTTATATTCAGATTCCAGAGTAAAATATTTAGAGTACACACCCATTAATTACCCATATACCATTGAGTTTACTTATGAAACTATTACAGGTAATACAGCTTTCATTCCATCATTTACACCAATTGATGATTATTTTGTTAGTGCAGAAACAAGCTCTTATACTATTAATTATCCTGAGGATATTACCATTAGAAAGAAAGAAAAAAATATTGAAAATATAGATATTGAAAAAGAAGACAGTGTAGGTGAAATTTCATATAAAACAAAAAATTTGACAGCATTTAAGCCAGAAGATTATAGTCCGTCTATGGTAGATTTCGCTCCAAAGGTTTTATTTGCTTCAAAACAATTCACTCTAGAAGGCGTAAATACGGTTGTTGAAAATTGGGATGATTTTGCTAAATGGATGTATCACGATTTAATTAAAGTGACTCACGATTTACCAGAAAAGACAATCAACGACATTCAAAATTTAGTTAAAGATGAAACCAATGATATTGATAAAGCTAAAAAAATATATCAATATGTTCAAGATAAAGTCAGGTATATAAGTGTGCAAGTTGGTATTGGTGGTTGGAAGCCGTTTAACGCATCAGAGGTAGATAGGTTAAGCTACGGCGATTGTAAAGCACTAACTAATTATACCATGTCGCTTTTAAAAGCAGCTAATATTGAATCTAATTATAGTGTAGTTTACGCCGGAAGTTCTCAAAAAAATATTGAGGAAGATTTTACTTCAATTCAAGGGAATCATGTTATTCTTTCAATACCAAATGATGATGAAACAGTTTGGCTTGAATGCACCAGTCAAAAACTACCATTTGGCTTTATTGGAGATTTCACTGATGATAGAGATGTACTAGTAATTACGCCAGAAGGCGGAAAAATCAAGCACACAAAAAAATATAACACAGAAGAAAATACGCAAATTATTAAAGGCAATTATACGGTGTCTAATGATGGAGCTATTAATGTAAGTATAGTAGTTAATTCTAAAGGCATTCAATACGACGATAAATATTTGCTAGAATCTAAAACTGAAAGAGATTTAGATGAACACTACAAAAAACGCTGGCGATATATTAATAATATAATTATAGATAATATAGAAATTATTAATAACAAAGACAATATTGTGTTTACTGAAACTCTAAATTTTCAAGCAACAAATTACCCTAAAATAGTTGCAAATAGAATGCTTATAACGATTAATGCTTTAAACCGAAATACACATATTCCAGATAGATATAGAGACAGAAAGTTACCTTTAAAAATAAAAAGGGGTTTTAAAGATATTGACGAGGTTGAAATTACATTACCACAAGATTATAAAGTAGAATCGTTACCAAACAAGAAAGTCATAGAAAATAAATTTGGGACTTATAAATCCGAAGTTGTTGTTAAAGACGAAAACACTTTGCTTTATAAAAGAGAGTTTGTAGTTAACGATGGCGAATTCCCAAAAGAAGATTACAGTAAATTTAGAACATTTTATAAAGAAGTTTCAAAACAAGATAACGCCAAAGTAGCATTAATTAAAAAAGAATAATAAATGAAAAATGTAATTACAACATTAACAATATTATTTATTTGTCAAATATCTATAGCTCAAGATTATAAATTTGGTAAAGTTTCAAAAGAAGAACTACAAGAAAAATTTAACCCATTAGATTCATCGGCAAGTGCAGCATATTTATATAAATACAGAAAAACATTTTTTGAATATCAGAAAGATAAGGGTTTTCAGGTTATAACCGAAGTGCACGAACGCATAAAAATATATAATCAAGAAGGGTTTGATTATGCTACAAAAGCTATAACTCTTTATAAGAGTGGTTCTCATCAAGAAAATACTACTGGTTTAAAAGCCTATACTTATAACTTAGTTGATGGTAAAATTGAAGATGTTAAACTTAAAAAAGATGGTGTTTTTAAAACAGAAAAATCAAAATACCGTAACGAGACTAAATTTACAATGCCTAACATCAAAGAAGGTTCGGTTGTGGAATATGAGTACAGAATAACATCTCCTTTTTATCAAAATATAGATGAGTTTCAGTTCCAGCATGCTATTCCAATAAAAAAGTTAGAGGCCCAATTTCAAGCTCCAGAGTATTATAATTTTAAAGTAAATATGAAAGGGTTTTTACAAATAAAACCTAAAATAGAAAACAAAAGAGATAAAATAACATTTAGTAGTAAAAGCAGAACGGGTTATAGGGTGTCCAAAACAAGCTTTAATTCTTCAGATTTAGAATTTATGAAAGAAGTAACAACCTATAACTTAGATAATATCCCTGCCTTAAAAGAAGAGCCTTATGTAAATAATATAAACAATTATAGGTCGTCAGTTAAATACGAATTATCCTTTGTGAAAATGCCACAGTCTACAATAGAATATTATTCCACAACATGGGAAGATGTGGTTAAAACCATTTATAAAAGCTCCAGTTTTGGTGCAGAGTTAGATAAATCTGGATATTATGAAGATGATATCGACGTGCTTATAGGTGCCGTTTCAGACCCTAGAAAAAGAATGGATTTAATTTTCGATTTTGTAAAATCTAGAGTAAAATGGAATAGCTATTATGGTAAATATACTAGTGATGGCGTTAGGAAAGCATATAAAGAACAGGTTGGTAATGTTGCCGAAATTAATTTGATGCTCACCTCCATGTTGCGTTACGCAGGTTTAGAGGCAAACCCCGTTTTAGTTAGTACCAGGCATAACGGAATACCTTTATTTCCAACACGAGAAGGCTATAATTATGTAATTTCTTGTGTCGAGTTACCAACAGGTAATGTGTTGTTAGATGCTACCAATAAATATGGTTCGCCAAATATATTGCCATTCAGAACTTTAAATTGGGATGGCAGAATTATTAAAAAAGACGGAACCTCTAGTTTAATTAGTCTGTACCCTAATACTAATTCTAAAACTTCAATTTCAATGATGGCTAATTTATCTAAAGAAGGCGATTTAGAAGGGAATTACAGAAGTATAAAAACAAATCATTCAGCTTTATCATACAGAGAACGTTATAATAATGTAGATGAAAATGATTTTTTAGAGAAACTTGAAAACAAATACGATGGTTTAGAAATTTCGGATTTTAAAGTAGCAAATGCTGTTGAGCTGTCTAAACCAGTCATGGAATCGTATAAATTTTTTAAAGAAAGTCAAGCCGATATTATAGGCGATAAAATATATTTTTCACCTTTATTTTTTTTAAGAACAAAAGAAAATCCTTTTAAATTAGAAAAAAGAGAATTTCCAGTAGATTTTGGTTACCCATCTTCAAGCACATACAGAATAACAATTAACGTGCCAGAAGGCTATAAAGTCGAGTCAATACCAGAAGGTACTGCTTTAGTTTTACCAGATGATTTAGGAATGTTTAAATATATATTATCTCAAAACGGATCAACAATACAGTTATTAATAGACGCTAAAATGAATACATCAATTATATCGCCTTTGTATTATGAAACTTTAAAAGCGTATTTTAAACAACTCATAGAAAAAGAAAACGAACAAATAGTTTTAACTAAAGCATAATGGATATTAAAAACGCACAAA
>NZ_CAXIBN010000103.1:0-11531 GCF_964021735.1 uncultured Wocania sp.
TATAGGCTTTATTTCTTGTAATAGCGATGATGATAACTCTACACCTTTATTAGAAATAGAGTCAGAAACTATATCAAATTTACATGCACCACAAACAGGAGGTCTAGGGCAACCTGTTTCAGGAGTGTTTGTAAAGTTTGATTTTGCAACAGGTCAGACAACAACAAGTGATACAGATTGGGATATTGCTTTTAGAGGAACATCTATCATTGTAAATGGAGGAACAACATTAGGAACAACTGATGAACCAAATCGTACAGGTGCTGCTGCTGTTTATATAGCAAATGGAACTATGGCATCAGTTACAAGTGTTGATACATCATTATTTACACAAGATTCAGATACAGGTTATGCAATCCCAACTGGAAGTGATAATGGATGGTACTCTTATGCTGGACCTCCAACGCACTTAATTACGCCAATACCAGGTAAAATATTTGTATTTAAAACACGAAATGGGTCTTATGCAAAAGTTGAAATTTTAAGTTACTACGAAAATGCTCCTGTAAATCCTGATGCTTTTGTTGATGAAACTCCATATTATACATTTAACTACGTTTACCAACCAAATATAGGTGTTACAACTTTTTAATATGGGAAAATCAATTAGTATATTATTTATTGTATGTCGCCTTTTTTTAGGTGGATTTATGATTTATGGAGGTATTCAAAAATTCAAAAAACCAATTCCTACTCCTATTGAAGTTGTAGAGAAAGCTCAAAAATTTGCATCGCCTGAAAAAGTTAACACCTTACAAAAAATCCTATATATAAGTGGGACGAAACAAACAGGCTATTTTTGGCAAGTATTAGGAATCTGTGAGTTATTGTTTGGATTACTATTAATTGCTCAAGGTACAGGTTTTATTGGTGCGTTATTTTTATTACCTATAACATTACATATTTTCTTATTTCATTTGTTTTTAGAATCCGATGATATTGGAGAACTCATAAAAACTGGAGTGTTATTTGCAATAAATATTGGTTTAATATTATGTGAAAAAGAAAAATGGAAACATTTACTTTGGATAAAACCTATTTAGGTTAGTCAGTAAAAAAGCCACTTAATTAAGTGGCTTTTTATTTAGTCTAAATGATAAATTTCCATAATATCTTTAAGATACTTTTCAAAATTAATCTTCAAATCAATTAGCTTTCCTGTATGCACATCAAATACCCAACCATGGACTTTTAAACCTCTTTCTCTGTAAGCTTTTTGTACTGCTGCAGTTTTTATAAGGTTTACGCACTGTTCTTTTACGTTAAGCTCAACTAATCTATCGTACTTTTTGTCTTCATCTTCAATAGTATTTAATTCCGCTTTATGTATACGATACACATCTCGAATGTTACGCAACCAAGGGTTTAAAATACCTAAATCTGCAGATTGCATCGCCGCTTTTACACCTCCACAAGCATAATGACCACACACTACAATGTGCTTTACTTTTAAATGATCAACAGCGTAGTTTAGTACAGACATTACATTCAAATCTATACTAATAACCATATTAGCTATATTACGATGCACAAAAACTTCACCTGGTTCTGCACCCATAAGTTCTTCTGCTGTTACACGACTATCACTACAACCTATATATAAAAGTTCTGGGTTTTGCCCCTTACCTAGTTCTTCAAAGTAGTTGTCTTTAACTTTTAGTTTGTCTTTAATCCACTTTTCGTTATTATCAAATACTTTGTCTAGATTCATAATTTTAACCGTTTAGTGCTTGTCGTTAACGTGTTGTTTAATCCATTTTACACAACTGTCAAATTTAGTGAAAATATGCTCCTCAGGGATAAAATCTGGAATAATATCAATACGCTCCATCATGTACCTAGGTTGTTTTAACAATCCTACAAAAAGCACTTCAATCTCTTTCTTTTTTAAATCTTGTAACATATCTTCCATGGCATATAATCCTGATTGATCCATATATTGCATACGCCCTAAACGCATAATAACATAAGATGCTGTGTCAGGAATTTGCAACGTAAGTTGTTGAAATTCGCTTGTAGAACCAAAAAATAAAGGACCTTTTAGATGTTTAATAAACACTTCCTCTTTTAAGTACTCTGGAAAATCTATTTCGTCTTTCCAAGCTTCTTCTTTTAATGTTTTAACATCACTTCTTATGGCAGTTAAATCGCCTATTTTTTTCATAAACATTAACGATGCAATAACCAACCCAATGCCTACTGCGTAAACTAAATTCCAAAATGTTGAAAGCAACAATACTATTAGCATTATTACTACTTCTGAACTTAGTTTTAATGGACCTAGTTTCATGTCTTTTGGTAAACTTGGTATAGCTTTTAAGCCTTTATAATCCATAACACCAATACCAACAGTAATTAATATTCCTGCTAATACTGCTGCTGGAATTTGTGAAGCAACTGGACCTAGACCTAATAAAATAATAAGTAACATAACACCTGCAATCATACCTGACAACTTTGTTTTTCCTCCAGATGTAATATTAACAACAGTTCTAATAGTTGCTCCTGCTCCTGGAATCCCTCCAAAAACTGCAGCTATACTATTACCTATACCTTGACCTACTAATTCTTTATTAGGTTTATGTTTAGTTTTTGTCATATTATCTGCAACTACACTGGTAAGTAAAGAATCAATTGCCCCTAATAGTGCTAAAGTTAGTGCTGTAAAAATGTAAGGTGTAATACTACTAAGGTTAAAAGTTGTGAATATTTCTAAGTTTGGGATAGGAAGACCACTAGGAATTTCTTCAATTGGTCTGTAATCTAAACCGAACCCTACCGCAATTCCAGACATCACTATTAAGGCTACCAACGTACTTGGAACTGCTTTTGTAATACGCTTAAAACCATAGATAATAAAAATCGTACCTAAAGCAAGAATCAACTCTAACCAATTAATATTTTGAAGTGCACGAGGGAAAGCTTTAATTGCACCTAATGCACCTGATGCTTCCTTAGCAGCAAGTGTTTGTGATTCTTTTAAAATAGCATCTTGAGAAACTTCATCTGCTCTAGCTATAGTTTCTTTAAAATCTTCAAGTACTAAAATGCCTTCGCCAGCTTCCTCTTTTAAAATATTTTCAAGTATAACTTCTTCTGCTTGTGGTTTAAATTGGCTTACAAACTCCATATCTTCTTTAGGGTAATATCCCAATGATGGTAATATTTGAGTTAACAAAATAATAACTCCTATAGCAGTCATAAATCCAGAAACTACAGGATATGGAATATATCTAATGTACTTACCTAAACCTAAAGCTCCCAAACCAATTTGCATTAACCCTGCAAGTAGAAACACCGTTAAAATAACTGGTAAAGCTTTATTTACATCGCCATCGTTAGTAGCAATAATTCCTGCTATAACAACCATACTTACCGCTGTCATTGGAGCTGTTGGTCCAGAAATTTGTGTGTTTGTACCTCCAAAAAGTGCCGCGAAAAAACTGATAAAGATAGCTCCGTACAATCCTGCTGTTGGCCCTAATCCTGAAGACACCCCAAAAGCTAGTGCTAAGGGTAATGCTACAATTCCTGCGGTAATACCCCCGAAGGCATCTCCTTTTATATTTGAAAATAAATTTTTCATAGTTTAATTTTTTTGATTAGATATTTGCATTGTATTAAAAAGTAAAAAATGTAATTATATTAAATTGATCTCTACTATTTGTCTCGAAAAACTGATTCATATAACCAGCTTCTACTTTTAAATTTTTATTGATATTATACCCTAAACCTGCATATACTCTATTTCTATCAAATATCGAACTTTTAGAATTTAGAAATATCTCATTATAAGCTGAAAGGTAATAGTTGTTTTTATCTTTTTCTTTATTAATTAGAGGAATATTTAAACCTAAAAAGTATCGAAATCGCATTTTAAAATCATTTTCTACAAAACGTTGTTCGAACCTATAACGATGATTTAGTTTTACCAAGCCTATATTTTGTTTAGATGTAAATTGTTGAAAAATTCTATGCTCGTTTACTGACACTTTTTCATCTGCATTGTCCACATAATTTTCAGACAGAATATAACCATAGCCTAATAATATATTGTTTTTGTTTTCATTAAAACTATACCCTAACCCTGTTCGTAATAATAGTTGTTCCAGATCGCCAATAGCATTATAATTTCTGTATTGTACTTCGTTATGTATGTTCCATTTTTGATTTAACTTTTTGTTACCAATATAAATAAGCCAATTACCAAAATTACTATCTTGACTTTGTGCAAAAATAGGTAGCATTAATACTATGATTAATGCTACCAAACTTGCTTTCTTTTTCATATAAATATTTCCCATAGAAAGCTTTATTGTTTACTCATAAAAATTGACGGCACCTGTATTAATATCGTACATGGCACCTACTATTTTTATTTCTCCATTGTTTTGCATTTCGGCCAAAACATCACTTTCTTCAACAATCCTATCAATAGTAAGCTGTACGTTTTTGGCAGAAACATTATCTACAAAATCAGCATTTGAAGAGTTTCTTAAGCTTGCGTCTTGAGGTTCAGTTACTGCTTCTACTGCAGGTTTAATTTTAGCTAACATATTTGTTAAATTTCCTAATTTAGCATCGTCGCAAGCACCTTTTACTGCACCACAAGCTGTGTGTCCTAAAACCACTATAAGTTTTGTTCCTGCTAGTTTGCATGCAAATTCCATACTTCCTAAAATATCTTGGTTTACAAAATTTCCTGCAATTCGAACGCTAAAAATATCGCCTAAACCTTGATCGAAAACTAATTCTGCTGATACTCGCGAATCTATACAACTAAGTATTGTTGCAAATGGAAACTGCCCATCGCTAGTATCGTTAACTTGTTCTAGTAAATTCCGATTAGCTTTTAAATTGTTTTGAAATCTTACATTTCCTTCTTTTAAATATTGTAATGACTTTTCTGGAGTCATTGTAGCCTGTGTTTCTCTTGTGTGTGCTTTCATTTGTTTATATTTTTAAATTTACAATTGTACAATTATGCTGATTTTGGTCTTAGTTTAAAAAACTCAATATAACTTGGTGGGTTTTCGATAATACCACGTTCTGAAATTAATTTTATGGTGATATTTCGTTCTTTTGCTTTAAACGCAAAATCATCCAAAATTTCTATAATATCATTATCTAGATACCTTGTTTTTCTAACATCTAACTCTAAGAATGAATTTTTAGGAAGTTTATCTAATTCTTTTAAGATTGCACCTTTATTAAAAAATGTTACTTCTTCTGCTAAGGTCATTTTTATTTTACCATCGTCAACACCTTCTCCTTCTTTATGCAAAAAGTGCGAGTTTTGATAGCTTTTAATAAGTATAACAACAATACCAACGGTCAATCCTAAACCAATTCCGTATAATAAATCAATAAATACAATTCCAAAAACAGTTACGTTAAATGGTACCCATTGTTTCCAACCTAAAATATACATTTTTTTAAATAATGCTGGTTTTGCTAACTTATATCCAACAATTAATAGTATCGCTGCCAAAACAGATAGAGGAATCATATTTAATAATCTAGGAATTATCATTACAGATATTAATAATAAAAAGCCATGAATAATTGCAGACATTTTACTTCTTCCTCCAGATTGAATATTAGCAGAACTTCTTACAATAACTTGTGTTATTGGTAAACCTCCAATCATTCCGGAAATAATGTTTCCTGTACCTTGAGCTAATAATTCTCTGTTAGTTGGTGTTACATTTTTATGTGGATCTAACTTATCTGTAGCTTCTACACACAAAAGCGTTTCCAAACTTGCTACTAAAGCAATAGTAAATGCTACTATCCAGACTTCAGGATTTAAAATCACTTTAAAGTTTGGAAAACTAAATTGTCCTAAAAATGATGTTACATCTTCTGGTATTGGAACGCTTACTAAATGTGTTTTTGTTATAGCCAAAGCATCATTAGATTGTGTTAACACATAAAAAATGATTCCGATTGCAACCGCTACTAATGGCCCTTGTATAATCTGAAATATTTTTCCTTTATTAGATAACACCTTGTCCCAAAGTAACAAAATAGCTAATCCAATAATGCCTATTACTGTTGATCCTAATTGAATATGATCAAAAATATTTAATATTTGTGTAGTTGTACTTTCTCCATCTACTTTAAATAAAGTAAATGCTTTATCGTAACCAAAAAAATGAGGGATTTGTTTTAAAATAATAATGATTCCTATCCCTGTTAGCATTCCTTTAATAACTGAGGATGGGAAATAATATCCAATAATTCCTGCTTTTAAAATTCCAAAAATAAGTTGAATAATTCCTCCTAAAACTACTGCAACTAAAAAGTTCTCATAACTTCCTAAAGTTCCAATAGCAGTTAATACTATGGCTGCTAAACCTGCAGCTGGTCCACTTACTCCAATTTTTGAACCACTTAAACTCCCTACAACAATTCCTCCAATAATTCCTGCAATTAATCCTGAAAAAAGTGGTGCACCACTTGCTAATGCAATACCTAAACATAATGGCAATGCAACAAAAAATACGACAATACTCGCTGGTATGTCATTCTTAATAGTTTTAAACATATAATAAATTCGCTTAAACTCTTAATCATAAAAGAAGATTAAAAGTATTTTTTAAATAAATTCAAGGCTAACTTAATAGCCAAAAAAATCGACTTATAATATGTTTTGTTCGGGAGGTGGAGAAATAAGGTTTAAGTGTGGTTTAGGATAATTTTTAAAAAAATAGCCTAAGTTATTTTCAGTGAAAGTTAAAGCTAAATCAGATTCATTAGCTTTTTCATTTGAAAATGCAATTTTAAAACCTTTTTCTTCTTCTTCAGAAGTAGAGAAAATTATAGAAACATCAATTGTATCATCAACCATTATTATAACAGTTGGTGCAGCTATAAACAGCAAAAAAATTACTGAAAAAAATATAGATACTCCTTTTTTTGACATTTACTTTATAGTTTTATGCGGGCAAATATAATATATTTAATTCGTTTTGTTTAATATATATTAAAAATTGTGTAACAATTTAATATCATCAGAATTCACCCATCCTGTTTTACCATCTGCTAGTTTTATTTTTTTCCAACTATTAACTGTATCTAATACTTGAACTTTAGTGCCTTCGTGTAATCTAAAAGACTCTTCGCTTCTAGAATTTGGCTCACTCTTTACTTTGCTTTCTTGGGCAAAAACAATAGCTGGTTTATTGTTCTTATCAATACTAAATTTACGAAATGCTAAGCCCAAAGAAACACATAATAATAGCAAACTTATTAAACTACCTATAAAAGCGAGTCGTTTATTTATAGTTGAATAAGCAAAATAATAAATTAAAAATAGTATGACAAAACATAATACAAAAGCAACAGAAGTTTTTGCCCAAGCATCAAAACTCATCATATTAGTAATGTTTTTAATGAATTTAGATAATCCTGTTTCTGGAATAACATCAATAGCATCAATAGTCATGTTTTTTGCAAATGCCATGTTATTTATTATTTCTTTATCGTTTGGCGATAATTGCAATGCTTTTTCGTAAAAATAAATACTTGGTGCTATATTATTTAGTTTATAATGTGCATTGGCTAGATTAAAATACAATTCTGTAGAATGATTTTCTGTATCTAAAATAGCTGTATACTTATCTATAGCTTCAGCATATTTTCCTTGGTTATATAAAGTATTTGCTTGCTCGAAAAGCATTTCGTTTTGAGGAAAAACTACAGTGCTAAATAAAAGTGCTAAAATGTATATTATGTTCTTCATTTTAACGTGCTTGTTTATCTATTAACAAAATTGTTTTTGCTGCCTTTTCATAATCTTGTTGCATTTCTACATTTGTAATAGGTGTGTAGCGTGCTAATTCACAATTTTTAATAATGCTTACAAAATCTGAAATCGCATTGTCATTAACTTGTCTATCTTTAAGTAAGCTAACCACTTTATCTTTACTTAAATCGCTAGTTTCTATATGTAATTTGGCTTTTAAATAATTATGCAATGCTTTTTCTAAAGCGATATAAAAGGCTTCTTTTTTACCTAGCGCTTTTTTAGCATTGCTTAAATATTTCTTAGCTAATTTATCAGCTTTTCTAATTTTATTACCATAAACGTCGGCATCTCTACTTGCTTTTTTCTTTCTTATAACTATAGCTAATGGAATGGCTAAAAATGGTAATAATAAAACGCTCCAAAACAATGGGGTTTTAAAGAAATATGATGAATTTATTGATGAAAAATTTGTTTTCGTTTTTATAAATGCAAATTGGTCGTTGTTTAAAACAACACGTTGTTTTCCTGAATTCACACTAGTAACATTGGTATTTGAATCATTATTAAGTGGTCCATCTAAAACATCAATTATAATTTCATCAGATGATAGTCTTTTATAGCTTTCTGTCTTTAAATCAAAATATGAAAACGAAATACTAGGTATGGGGTATTTGCCTTTATACTGTGGCACAACAGTATAACTATCTGAAATACTACCCTGCATGCCTGCTAAGTTTGTTTTAACATTTTCTGTATGTTCTGGCTCGTAAACTTCTAGCGAGCTTGGTAACGACACTTTAGGTAATTTAAACAATTTTAGATTGCCCTTTCCGCTAACACCAACTTTTACTTGAAGCGATTCTGAAGCATCTAATTCGGTTTTTGATGCCGATACATTAAAATTAAAATCGCCCACAGCTCCAGTAAAATCTATAGGCTTTCCTTTTTCTGGCAAAGGCTTTACATTAATAGTTTTATTACCAGCTGAAACGGTTCTATTAACACGTGTCATTAAACGACTTCCAAAAATATCGCGCCTATTTGTTGGTACTTGTACGGTTAGATCTAAGCTTAATGGCTCTATATTTAGTTTTCCTGTTTTTTGTGGATATAATACCGTTTTTCTTAGAATTACATATCTATAATCTTCCCCTTTATAAGTTCCGTTTTCCTGTTTCAGCCCTTTCATGTTTATATTCTGGCTCCAGAAATCGTTATATCTTGGGCTATCAATCTCTCGCCAATTATTTACACCTGTATTTGGTGATACATATAACTTATATACAACAGTAATGGCTTCGTTTAAATACGGGTCTGTTTTTGAAACTTCAGCAACTAAATGAATGTTTTCTGAAGCAATATAATCGGGGTTGTTTGGGTCTTTTGGCTTATCGACCGCAGCAGTAACTAATACTTTTATTGGCGACGTTTTATACGTTTCGCCATCAACAGAAATGGTTGCTTGACTAATTATAAAATTGCCTTGCTTTTTAGGTGCTAAAAAATAACTGTATGTTTTCTTGTATGATCGGACACCGTTAATCCATGAATTGCTTACCGATTGATTTGGGCCGCCAACAACTGTAAATCCATTAAAATTAGGTGGATTAAAATTATCTCCATCTTGATTCATTTCAAAATCGACACGTAAACGTTCGTTTATTCCCAACTTCTTTTTGCTAACCTTAGCTTCAAATTTTACCTGTGAAAAGGCAAAGCTTGTTACAAGCATTAGTATTAAAATGGATATGTGTTTTTTAAATTTCATTTATCTTTTCAAAAATAGATTCTTGCTTTTGCAGGAATAACAAAAACATTTTTTAAGTCTTTGTTCTTAATTCTTGGGTTTTACCAGTCTTTTTCTGTTTTTATTTTCACACCTTTTTGCTTTTCGGCATTTATTTTTTCTTGAACCTTTTTTTCTTGGTTGTTCATAGCTTCTAACAAACTTTTTATTTGTTGAGGCGATAATTGTCCGGGTTGAGGCTTAGGCTTTTGCTGATCTTTTTTCTTGTCATCTTCTCCTTTTCCTTTATCTTCTTTTTCGTCTTTAGGCTTTCCTTCCTCATCTTTTTTATCGTCACCTTCTTTTTTATCCTTATCGCCTTCGTCTTTTTTATCTTCTTTGTCTTCGCCTTCTTTATCCTTTTTATCCTCGTTTTCTTTATTTTCTTGGTCGTCTTTATTGTCTTTGTTCTCGTCGTCTTTATTTTGATCTTCTTGATCTTTTTGTTGTTCCGCACATGCCTTTGCTAGTCCTAAATTATAACGTGTTTCATCATCGGCAGGATTATTTCTTAATGCATTTTTATAAGCTTCAACTGCTTCTTTACACTTTTTGTTTTGCATTAAAATATTGCCAATATTATGGAATGCTTTGTGTTTTTCAGTTTTCGAAACTGCATTTTTTACTGCTTGTTGATGACGATATAATGCTTCTTCGTAATTTCCTTTTTTGTAATACGAATTTCCTAAATTATAAATCCCTGCTACACTAGTTGGTTGCTCTGAAATAGCTTTTCTATATGCCATTTCTGCCGAAACAAAATCGTCTTCGTTTACTAAATTATTGGCTTCGTATACATAATTATTGGCTTTTTTTAATGCCAACAATTGCTCTTTTTCTTGTGCAAAAGAAAATGATGAAATTAAAGTTAATATGATTATTGATATGTTTTTCATTCTATTTATTAATTCTAAATTCTAATATAGAAAACCTTTCAATGTATGTCCGTTAAAAATTTTATAAATTCTCATTAAACAAATTCAGCTTTTTTAACCATGCCGTTTTTCGTTCTAAAAGAAAAATATCTAAGAGTAAAAAGAATATGCCAAATCCTAAAAACCATTGAAACTGATCTTTATATTCTGCAAATTGCTTTGCTTCAAATTCGGTTTTATCCATCTTATTTAATACCTCTCTAATATTTTCAACAACATTGCTTGTGCTTTTTCCATTTATATACGCGCCATTGGCTTCTTCGGCAATACCCTTTAGCGTTTCTTCGTTTAAACGTGTTATTACTGTTTCGCCTTGGTTATCCTTTTTATAATTTAAAATAATACCATTGCGTTTTTCTGGAATTGGACCTCCCTTTACATCACCAACACCAATGGTAAAAATCCGAATCCCTTCTTCGTTTGCCTCTTCTGCAAGGGCTACAGCCTCTTCACTATGGTCTTCACCATCTGAGATAATAATGAGTACACGATTGGTTTGCTCTTCATCGTCAAAATAAGTTTTAGATAATTTAATAGCTTCGTTAATAGCAGTTCCTTGTGATGATAGCATATCTGTATTCATGCTATTTAAAAACATTTTAGCCGATGCATAATCTGTAGTTATTGGTAATTGTGGAAATGCTTTTCCTGCGTAAGCAATAATACCCACACGATCACTTGCTAAATTATTAATGATTTGAGTGACTAGCTGTTTCGATTTTTCTAACCGATTTGGTGCAATATCTTCGGCGAGCATACTTTTTGAGACATCGACTGCGAAAACAATATCTACGCCTTCTCGTTTTACAGTTTCTAATTTAGTTCCAATTTTTGGATTTACTAAAGCAATTGCTAAACATGCAAAAGCTAAACTTAGAACTCCAATTTTTAAAATAGATTTGAATAATGATCTGTTTGGACTTAACCTTTTAAGTAGCTTTTTATCTGCAAATTTATTCTGCGTTTTATATTTCCAGATTTGAAGCACTAAAAAGAATAGGATCATTACTGGGATAATTCCCAGAGCCCAAAACCATATTTTTTCTTCTAACTGCAT
>NZ_CAXIBN010000104.1:0-11454 GCF_964021735.1 uncultured Wocania sp.
ACTATAACTTCGTCAAGTGCCGTATCAGCAGTCATTTTAACATTAATTTCATTTGATGTTCCAACTTGTACTTCTTGAGTAATCATACCCACATAACTAAACACAAGAATATCTCCATCATTAACTTTAATAGAATAATTTCCATCAAAATCTGTTTGCGCACCCGTTTGAGTGCCTTTAATTACAACGCTAGCTCCAGGTAAAGGCAACTGTCCGTCTGTAACTACACCTTTAACAACCCTTTGTTGCACACCTGTATTAGCTAATACTTCTTTAGCTTTTATAATAATTGTATTATTGGCTGCAATAGAAAAAATAAAATCTCCTTGTTTAAGGCTTTTATCTAGTAATTGATTTGCTTGAATAATTCCTTTTTTAATAAAAACTTTCGGAAAGCTTTTAAACATGTCTTCCTGATATATAAATCTATAATCAGTTTGTCTTTTAATAATTTTAAAGACTTCGTCTACGGTTAGTGTTGTATCATCTATGATTTCTATTTTGGTATTTTGTGAAAAAATATCAGCTGAAGAAAATCCAAATGATAATGAACACAATAAGAATACAAAAGTTCTCATAATGATGGTTAGAATTCTTTTTCTTATTAAGAAAAAGAAAGTAGTTGGTTTAATTTTCATAAATTTGCATGTTTTAGTTAGTTAACTATTAATTGATTATTACAGACTTAAGAGGAGCAAAAGTTGGATACCGCTAAATGTCTACTTTAGCCCTCTTTTTTTATTTTAGTATTATTTTCTTTCCATCTATTTTAAACGAATTTATAAATCCAGATTCTTTAATGCTTATTAATATGTCTTCTATTTTTTGATTTTTACTTAATATTCCTACAAATTTTATGTTCTCAGCTTCTTTATCTACAAATACAACATCCATATCATACCACCTCGAGAGTACTTTCATAATGTCTTTTAAAGGCTTACTTTCAAAACTAAAAACGCCTTTAACCCAAGAAGTTGCATTATATACATCAACGTTTTCTATAATTATGTTTTTGTTAGATAAACTAATTTGAGATTGCTGATTTGCTTTTAAGTAAACATTTTCTGAACCATTGTCTACCTCTACCTTACCTTCTACCAAAGTTGTGTATACAATATTTTCATCTTGATATGATTTGATGTTAAATTTGGTACCTAACACTTCTAACTCTTGCATTCTACTTTTCACATTAAACAAAGCTCCTTTGTGAAGAGTACTAGGAGATACATCAAAAAAGGCTTCTCCATAAATTAATTCTACCTCCCGCTTTTCTCCTTCAATAAAACTAGTAGGGTATTTTAGCTTAGACTCTGAGTTTAACCATACTTTTGTTCCATCTGATAACTGCAGAAAAAATTGCCCGCCTCTTGGTATGGTTAAGTAATTGTAAACTAATTTAGGTTTTGGATTAGCTTTATTATCATAAATTAATTTATCACCAGTACTTTTTACATTTTTTGTAGAATAATTTTGTCCTTTCTCTAGCACAATATTTTTTCCATCTTCAAGAGTTAGAATAGCTTTGTCTGTTCCTACTTCTATCCTATTACTTGTTGGTAATTTAATTTCTTCTACTTGAGGTTCATGTTTATTAAACAACCAAGTAGTTGATATTGAAATTAATATTAAAATAGTTGCAGCATATTTAAAAAAGCCTTTTTTATAAAACGGAGTATGCTTTATGCTTTTTAAATTTTCTTCTTTTAGTTTTAATTGAATTTTATGAAAAACTTGATTTTTCAACTCGTCTTTTAATTCAATATCAATTGGCCATTCTTTATTTTCTTGATTTACAAAAAAATTAGATAAAAACTTAATTTCATCATCAGATATAACTCCAGATTGGAGTTTACTAATTAATAATTGCAAATAATTTTTATCTTGAATACTCACGAATTTACCTCTTTTATATATAAGACGAAAAAAAGAGGGCAATCCCTAAATAAAAATTAGATTATTTTAATATTCGTTTATGGTAAGTTAATTTAGAACTAATAAGCTTTTTAAAAAATTGCAAAAAAGGACAAAGTATGAGATGTTAATAAGTGATGGCCTAATTATTTTTAAAGCCTTGGTAATATAGGCTTCTACAGATTTAGTAGAAATGTTTAATTGTTTAGATATTTCTTTGTGACTTAATTGATTTTCTCTGCTTAATTTAAAAACTTTTTTGCATTTTTCGGGCAAAGTATTTACAACCGCATTTATTTGTGCTTCTAGCTCTTTATAGATGAGTCTCGATTCTGGAGTTGAAGTTTGTATTTTTATATCAAAGTTTTGTAGCACCTCTTCACTAAATGCATTTTTATCTTTTCTAAAAAGATCATATACTTTATGCATAACACAAGTATACAAATAGCCTTTTAATGTTGTTTTAATTACAAGTACATCTCTTTTTTCCCAAATTTTAATAAATACCTCTTGAATTACATCTTCAGAAATTTCACGTTTCTTTAAGAGGCTAAATGCATAAATAAATAATTGTTCCCAATATAAATTATAAATTAGTTTTAAAGCATCTTCATCACCTTGTTTAAGACGTTCAATTAATTTTTGATCTTTAATTTTATTAAAACTCATTAGTTAATTTTCATTCGAACTATAACAAATGTAAATAAAATATTTTATTCGATACATTCGTAAAACAAAAAAGCATCCCAATCTTCAATAAAGAAAAAAGGAAAGCTTTCCATTGGAATACCAAATAAACTCTGGTATAACTACGTCCCGAATTACCTTCGGGAGCAACACAACTTCTTTTAATTACCAAAAAAAGCCCTAATTTCTCAGAGCTTTTTAGCAATACTTCTGTTATTCCATTAATGTGAATAATTAATAAATTAACAGCCATTTAGATTTGTAACTCTAACAGTAATTACTATACATCCCATGTTTTACTCTTTTTAACTAATTTTAATCAAACTTAACTTGCATAATCATTTAATTTATAGGCTAGTTTATATATTTGAATTTGTAACCTTTTTCTTTTAACTCATATGAAAATAAAACTACTCCTTCTCATATTTTTTTTCTTTTTCACTAATATTAACGCCCAAATTGGGTTTGTTGAACATGTCATCCCTACAAACAACATTGGTAATCGTGACCTTATATTAACTTCTATTCTGGGAGATATTGACAATGATGGTGATTTAGACATAATTTTTGCAACCAATGACAAAATTGCTTGGCATGAAAATACGAGTCAATTAAGCAAGTTTAGTGACCAAAAAATAATTACTGAAAATCAAATCGCTAACCCACAGGAAATATTTATTGCCGATTTAGATGGTGACGGAGATCTTGATGTTCTTTCAAGTTCGTTTAATCTTCATAAAATTGCTTGGTATGAAAACCTTGATGGTAAAGGCAATTTTGGTGCTGAACAAATTATTTCGTCCTATATGCGTAGTGTTAAGACTGTCCATGCAGCTGATATTGATGGAGATGGAGATATAGACGTTATTTCTGGTTCTTGGTCAAATGGTAACATTTATTGGTTTGAAAACCTAGATGGCAAAGGTGATTTTAACAATGGAATATTAGTTCCACTCAATGCTGGCATAGCTTCAGTTTATGCAACTGATATCGATGGAGATGGAGATAATGATATTCTTTCTGCTTCAAGTAGTCTCAATGATGTTGGGTGGCACGAAAATTTGGACGGTAAAGGTGATTTCAGTGAACACAAAGCTATTTCTTCCGATATTGATAATGTATTTAAAGTAATGGCAGCAGATTTTGACAATGATGGAGATATGGATATTCTATCGTCAAATAATTCCCTTTATGGAACAGATAAAATTTTTTGGTACGAAAATATCAATGGCTTAGGTGATTTTGGTGTTCAACAGGTAATATCTGATGTTGTAGAAGATCCAACTTTTATCAACACAGGCGATGTTGATAATGACGGGTTTATTGATATTCTTTACACTTCAGCGCTTATAAGTCGCATAGACAATACATCAACGAATGATAAGATCATATGGCATCAAAACTTAGATGGTTCTGGTAATTTTGGTGTTCCACAAACCATAACAACCAATGTGGAAAAACCAAGTACTATTAATATTATAGACCTTGACAATGATGGAGATAATGACTTGGTTTCAACGTCTAGTAAAAATAATATAGCTTGGTACGAAAACCTTGATAGCAAAGGGGGTTTTGGCATACAACAAATGATAGCTGGTAACACAGATGCTTCTTGGGAGGCTTTTCCATATGATTTAGATGGTGATGGGGATCTTGATTTGCTTTATGCTGCAAAACATTACAATACTGTTGCTTGGCAAGAAAATTTAGGTGGACATTGGGATTATAGCTTTCAGAAAACCATAACAAGTAAAGCCATGAATGTCCAATCAGTATTTGCAGCAGACCTAGATGGTGATGGAGATTTAGATGCTCTTTCTGCATCAAGAGATGATTTCACCTTAGCTTGGTATGAGAATTTAGACGGTAAAGGCAATTTTGGAGCAAAGATAAAGATTTCTGAATCAGCTTTTGTATCACTAGTTCGTGCAGCAGATTTTGATAACGATGGAGATATTGATGTTGTAGCTGCCTCTGAAGATTTAGGTGATATATATTGGTTTGAAAACTTAGATGGCAAAGGCGATTTTAGTTACAAGAATATAATACGTCGGGATCATAATAAAATAAAATCACTAAGCCTAGGTGATATAGATGAGGATGGAGATTTAGACTTACTTTACACTCATGATAGCGGAAGTGGTAATTTTGGTTCTATTAATTGGGTAGAAAATAACAATGGATTACAACACAGAGGTTCTATAACCAATACTAATTCAAGTTCTCTAGATGGTGTAAATTCTGCTTCTATCGCAGATTTTGATAATGATGGTAAAAAGGATGTTGTTGCCACTACCAATCCTTATTCAGGAAATTCTAAAATTATGTGGTATAAAGGCATTGATGGATTAGGTGATTTTAGTGGTAATTTTATAACAATTAATTCTAATTCTCGATTAGTTCAATCTACTTATCCAGCTGATGTTGATAATGATGGAGATATGGATATAGTTGCTGCTTCCGCTGAAGACAAGGTAGCTTGGTATGAAAATTTAGACGGTACTGGTAATTTTAGCACAGTAAAAAATATCCCAACTTCAATTAGTTCTTGGGTTCCTGGAAGAATTTACACCGCTGATTTAAACAATGATGGTAATTTGGATATAGTCAGTGCCCAAACGTCCCAGTCGATAGTAATATATGAAAATCTTGGTCATTTAGGCAATACAATTAGTGGCACTATACAATTAGATAAAAATAACGACGGATGTGATATTAACGATTTTGTAGTGTCAAATGTAATGGTCGTTTCTAATAATGGTACAAATAGTTTTAGCACATTTACACAGAATGATGGAAGTTATAATGTTTACACTAATGCTGGAAACTTTACAACCAGCATTAGTTCGGTCTTGCCTAATTATTATAATATAAATCCAATTTCCTTCATATCAAACTTCCCTGCATTAGGCAACTCAAATATGGTCGACTTTTGTCTTGAAACCAATCAAACTGTTAATGATGTAAACATAAGCATATTGCCAATCACTCAAGCAAGACCTGGGTTTGATACTACTTACCAATTAGTTTTTCATAATGTGGGAACAACCCAGTTAAGTGGCGCAATTGTTCTGGAATTTGATAATTCAAAACTAAGTTTCTTAACCGCAAGTGAAACAATATCATCTCAAACCACTAATTCATTCACATTTAATTACAGTGGCTTAAATCCTTTTGAAACAAGAACTATTAATTTAGATTTTAATGTATTAGTTCCACCAACAACTAATATTGGAGATATTTTAAGTTTTACAGCAACTATAAATCCCATTTCGGGAGACAATACAGAAAATGATAATGTATTTACTTTAAACCAAACTGTAATTGGTTCTTATGACCCTAATGATATTCAAGTTTTAGAGGGTGACCAAATTTTAATAGATGATGCTGATGAATATTTGCATTATATTATCCGTTTTCAAAATACAGGTACAGCTTCTGCTATTAATGTAAAAGTAAATAATATTTTAGATGCTAATTTAGACTGGACTACAATGCAACTAGAAAGTTCAAGTCATACAAACCGTGTAGAAATTAAAGACGGTAATCAAGTGTCTTTTATTTTTAATGGTATTTATTTACCTGATAGTACAACCGATGAACCTAATTCCCATGGTTTTATAGCTTATAAAATAAAACCTAAAAGTGATGTTATAGTTGGTGACATAATGCCTAATCAAGCAGATATTTTCTTTGATTTCAACCCAGCAATTGTAACAAATATGGTTACTACAGAAATAACAAGTTCTTTAAGTGCAGAAGATAATTTAATTTCTAAATTTTATGTGTATCCAAACCCAACAACAGGAGTTTTAAATATTAATTCTATAACACAAATAAGTAAATTAGAAGTTCATAATAATATAGGGCAAGTTGTTTTATCAGAAGTCAACAAAACCTCAATTGATGTTTCTTCATTAAATACTGGGCTTTATTTTATAAAAATAGAAGACGTAAATGGAACTATCGAAACTAAAAAGGTTGTAAAAAAATAAGAACCTCCATAAAACAAAAAAGCATCCCAATCTTCAATAAAGAAAAAAGGAAAGCTTTCCATTGGAATACCAAATAAACTCTGGTATAACTACGTTCTAGATTTCTCTAGAAACAACACAACGTCGTATTAATTGCCAAAAAAAGCCCTAATTTCTCAGAGCTTTCTTTTTTGCAATTTTTGCGGTCTGGACGGGACTCGAACCCGCGACCTTCGCCGTGACAGGGCGACATTCTAACCAACTGAACTACCAGACCGTTGCATTATTGCGGTTGCAAATATACACGGCTTTTTTTATATCTCAAATCTTTTTTAGTGTTTTTTGCATAAAAATATTACTAAACAAATTTTTGACGCTCTACCATATAAGTTGTAAGCACATTATTAAAATGTTTATTAATGTCTGCCTCAACATATTTGATTTTATATTGAGCACATTTTAAGCGTAATGCATCAAAATAATTGCTTACCTCAGCATTATAATTTTCTTTAATAGAATCAGCATACAAGTTAATATACTCTTTAGTCTCAACATCAATAAATCGCTTGGGCTTATTATCAAAATCGAACTTTAATTCTTTTTCCTTATCAAACACATGAAATAAAATAACTTCATGTTTATTATACTTTAAATGACGTAAAGCTTCAAATAATTTTGTTTCATCTTCCGAAGTTTGAAACATATCGGTAAACAGAAAAATCATAGAACGCCTATGAATTTTTTCTGCTATCTCGTGCAAATATTTATAAGTTTCGGTAGTTTTATTTAAAGATTTAGAAATAACAGCATTGCTAAGTTGACCTAGTAACATTTGATGATGACGTTCGCTTCCTTTTTCTGGCGAATAAAAATCGTAATTATCACTATAAATACTTAAACCTACAGCATCGCGTTGTTTTTTTAACATGTGCATTAACGACGCCGAAGCCAATGCCGAAAATCCTATTTTATTTAGATTATCTATTGAAAAGTTATCCATTTCTGGATAATGCATCGAGCTGCTATTATCTATAATAATATGACAGCGTAAATTGGTTTCATCATCATAACGTTTGGTATAAAGCTTATCTGTTTTCGCAAATAATTTCCAATCTATATGCCGTGTACTTTCTCCTTGATTATAAATTTTATGCTCAGCAAATTCTGCCGAAAATCCATGAAACGGGCTTTTATGCATGCCAGCAATAAACCCCTCCACCACTTGTTTTGCAAGCAATTCTAAATTTTTAAACCCACTGGCTTTATTAAGTTCGTGCTGTAAATTCATGTTTTAGATCTTAGACTAATTCGCTGTTAGAGTCAAGAAACAAGACTAAAAACAAACTTAAAATTCTTCTTTTTTTTCTTCTCTATCTTCTGTTTTCTAAATAACCGCATCAACAATACCATAAGCAACAGATTCGTCTGCTCCCATCCAATGGTCGCGATTAAAATCTTTCATTATTTTATCAAAAGTTTGCCCACAATTATCAGCTAATATTTTTGCGCTTAATTCTTTAGTTAATACAATTTCTTTTGCTGTAATTTCAATATCACTCGCTTGTCCGCGAGCACCACCACTTGGCTGATGTATCATAACACGAGCATGTGGTTGTATAAAGCGTTTACCTTTTTCTCCTGCCGATAATATAATCGATCCCATAGAAGCAGCAAAGCCAGTACAAATTGTAGATACCGGACTTTTAATAGATTTCATACAATCGTAAATTGCGAATCCAGATGTTACATAACCACCTGGACTATTAACATATAAATGTATAGTTTCGTTAGACAAAGCATCTAAATACAATAATCTATCAACAACGTGTTTTGCTGAATCATCATCAACTTGTCCCCACAAAAACACTTTACGTGCTTCAATTAATTTGCTATCAATAGCATCCTGAACTTTATTTTTACTCATAATATTTATTTTGCATCTAAAATAAAAAAAGGTTCACCATAAATGGCAAACCTTTTCATTTTTCTTTTTTTAATTATCTACTATAAAAGTGCATCAATAGCATCAGTATAAGCATTTTTAGGAGCTACGCCAACTTGTCTACCAACAACTTCTCCATTCTGAAAAACCAAAACAGTAGGTATGTTACGCACACCGTATTTTGCAGCAAATTCTTGATTTGCATCAACATCTACTTTTCCAACAACAGCTTTACCATCGTACTCGCCGCTAATTTCTTCAATAATAGGTCCAACCATTCTACATGGTCCGCACCAAGCTGCCCAAAAGTCTACCAATACAGGCTTGTCACTTTTTAAAACTGTTTCTTCAAACGTTGCATCTGTTATTTCTAATGCCATAATTTTATATTTTAATCTGTTTTACTTTAAATTTATTTACAAATTTAGTCAAAATATTTTCTATAGCTTACAACCTAACAATTTGTTTTACCTATAGCTACATTAGTTTAGGTTATTTTACTTTTTTTTTGGCGCAACCACAACACTTCGACTACGCTCAGTATAAGTGGTCAGGCTATCCACTAATAGTTTTGGTTCTATGCTCTCCTCGCCAAAAGCTAAAGTTTATCCTGAGCGGAGTCGAAGGGCTACTATTCTTTGCGCAATGCAGAACCCAGCATAAAAATTTAATTAAGCAACTAAAAAGTTGCGTATTAAAAACATTTAATCTAATTTAGCAACCATAAAGTTGCGTATTAATCAAAAATCAAACAATTATGAAAGATTCAATTAAAAAAGAAGTACTATTTAATCATTCGATAGACAAAGTTTGGAATGCCATTTCAAAAGCCGAAGAAATCTCAACCTGGTTTATCCCAGCCGATTTTAAAGCAGAACCCGGATATCAATACACCTTTACTTCTCCTCCAAATGAAAAAGGTTGTACGGTTATAAGCGGCGAAGTAAAAGAAGCAAACCCTTATATACTTATATATACTTGGATTGTAGCTGATACAAAAGTAGAAACTACTGTAAAGTGGGAACTTGAAGCAACCCAAAACGGAACAAAATTAACTTTAGAGCATTCTGGAATTACTAATTATGCTGGTGAAACCGCTGTAGCTATGTTTGAAAGTTTTAACGGTGGTTGGGATAATTGCATTTCTGGTTTAACAAGCTACTTAAAACAAGAAGTCAATGCAGGATAAAATCACTAAACTTTTCAAAGCTATTGCAGACCCAACAAGGCGTGACATTTTTCATGCCTTGGTAATTGCAACTTCAGCATTATCTATAACTCAAATTTCAAATCAGTTTGAAATGACAAGACAAGGCGTTACTAAACATATTAAAACACTAGAAGAAGCTGGCTTAGTAAATATCAATACTCAAGGACGAGAACGTTTCTGTAATGCTAATCCGAGTGAACTTCAAGAAGTGAATAAGTGGGTTAAATTCTACGAAAAATTCTGGGATAATAAACTGAACAATTTAAGCAATTATTTAGATAATAAAGCTTAAAACAAATCGTTATTGCAAGGGCAAAGGATATAGTAATCTGTTAATATTGAAACTAAAAACTCAAATTAATCGACCAATATATTCCCACGTTTTTTTCTAATAAAAAGCTCAGAATGACACTAAAATTAAAATAAATGTTAAAATATTTTATTTAGTTAGGATTCCTTACTATATTTGTTTTCTAATAATAATTAAAACAAATATATTATGAGTAAATCCATTTTTTATCACGCAGGTTGTCCTGTTTGTATAAGTGCAGAACACGACATTATTAATTTAATAGGAGCAGAAAATGTAGATATTGTACATTTTGGCGAAGACAATTCAAGAATTTCGGAAGCAGAAAATGCTGGTGTAAAATCGGTTCCCGCTTTGGTAACTCCAAATGGAAATGTGCTTCATATTAACTTTGGTGCTTCAATGGAAGCTGTAAAAGGATAATTTTCAACTCCATTAGTTAGGAGTCCTATTTAAAATAAAAAATGTAAACTATGAAAATTTCTGTTTGGGATACATACGTAAAAAGAGAAGATGGTAAATTAATGCATTTTGACATACTTGTACCAAACAGTTTAGATGACGAACAAATCATTTTAAATTATGGCACGAGCTATTTAAAAGGTAAAACTTTTAAAACAGAAAGTATATCATCAAAAATTTGCAACTTTTGCCATATTGAACAGGCTACAGATGCTACTGTAAATGACATTAAAAACAAAGGATTTTCGATTATTGAAATGGAAAATTGTGACTAATTTAATTAGGATTACTAACTTTGCCTGTCAATCTAACATTGGCAGGCATTTTTTATGAATGATAATATTTTTAATCCAACACATCAAGAAACCAATCTTTCTAACAAGATTGTTGCCGGTTTAGAGCGTATTTCTGAAGCTTTTAAAGTATTGCTTTGGGAAAAGGCAAAGCTTTTAGGTTTAAGTCCTATTCAAATTCAAATCCTCATTTTTATAAATTATCATAAAGTTGAATTTTGTAATGTGAGCCATTTAGCTAAAGAATTCAACGTTACAAAACCCACCATTAGTGATGCTGTTAAAGTTTTAGTGAATAAAGGATTCATTAAAAAAGTATATTCTACTTCTGATAGTAGAAGTTATGCGATTCAATTATCGGATTCTGGAAAAGCAATAGTTTCCGAAACCGAAAATTTTGCACATCCTCTAAAAAAGCAATTAAACGGAATTGAAAATGAAGATTTAGATTCTACTTTTAAAACGCTTAGTAAATTTATTTATAAATTAAATCAAATTGGTGTTTTAACGGTTCAGCGAACATGTTATGCTTGTAAATTTTATCAAAAAAATGACAACCAACATTTTTGTAATTTATTGGAAAAGGAATTACAGAATTCTGAGATTAGGATTGATTGTGGTGAGTTTGAGGGGAAAGCTTAATATAAGCTGTCATTGTGAGGAGG
>NZ_CAXIBN010000105.1:0-11386 GCF_964021735.1 uncultured Wocania sp.
CTTTTATAACAGCATCAATAACGATATTCATATAATCCGCTGGTGTGGTTTCGTGGTCTACAAAAGTGAAGTTACGAGCATACCAAATCACCTCACTTAATGCTTTGCGTACTTCAGGGTTTCTTGGTAAATAGGTTTCAACAAAAGGATGAAAATTGTTACCGCTATTATAATTTATGCCAAAAGTTGTGTTTTTTGAAGGCTTTATTTTAAAGTTTTGGTGAATACGCGAACTAAATATCCCGAAATGATGTGTTGTTAAAATATTAGGATTGTCAATGCCATTTTTTATAGATAAACTGTCTGTTTGTTGAGCGTATAGAGAAGGTAATCCAATAAAAGAAAAGACAATTAATAGTGTTTTTATCATATGTAAAACCTGTAAGCAAGCAGGTTTTACAATTCAATCAAATTTAAAGTTGTGTAGTAAAGGGGCTGGTTTTCCATTTTGCTTTTTAACCAAGCATAAAAGCTTATAACAAATATATCTTCTCTGTCTTTACTAATCCATTCAAAAGCATTTTCAACTTTGTTTTTAAAAGCTACAGAGGTTATTATTTCGGGGTTTTTATAGCAATCTTCGGCTAAAGATAAAAAAATCAGAGCACGATGCTGATTAATTTCTTTTAAATAATTAGTATAATTTCGTTTAAAGCTTAATAACCTAGAATCTACTAAATCAATATTTTTCAGTTCAATATGCAATAAGATTTCCATTAAATGTTTTTTAATCACCCATTCTTTGCCTGCTTTTTCAGTATACCATTTATCGGTATGATAGAATTTTGAAAATAGCCGAAACGCAGTTTTAAAATCATTTTTTTGAAAATAAAACATAATTAAACTTAAACGAATATCTATCAAAGTCTCAACATCTGGATGTTTAATTTTTACAAGAGCACTTAGCAGATTTATAGCTTTCTCTTGATTGTTGGTGTAGTTTAAATTAAGGCTGATAAGTAGGTTGTATTTTAGCCTAAAAGTGTTGTAATACTTTTTTCGTTTCTGCTTCATATAATGATGCATTAAGTTTAAATAGTTCTGGGAATCTTTAAATTTTTTATTCCTAAATAAAGTATTGGCAATTAAATATAGAATTTGAATATGGTAATACAATTGCTTTTCTCGGTCTTTATACTCAATTATAGATTTATAAGTGTTGATTAAAAAAGGTTCAATTTTTAAATAATCATTAGTTACAAAGGCCGAAAAACTATTTATAGCTATTAGTTGATAAAGTGATTTAAACGACATAGATTCACTAAAACTTATATTGTGCTCTTTTAAGGTTGCGGTTAGAACGGTTTCAAAATCTACAACATGACCCTTATATATATTGTTATGAAGTGTTTGTCTGATTTTTGCATAAACAATATTGAGCTGATCTTCTAACTGATGCCTTTTTTGATTGCTTTTAAATTTTGAAATAAGTTGATTAATATCTATTGAAGGATGTGCATAAGCATATTGAATTTTAGTGTGATAAATTTCGTTTAATAACGGAAATAAATGATGCTCTACAGCTAATATTTCGGCTTTATCTAAAATTTTGTAAGCCACTTTGTGTTGTTTGTTTTGCAAGCAAGTACGTGCTGCCAATATGTACTTAATAATTTGCATATCAACAGCTTTTTCTTCTTGTAAACTTGTATTAGCAATAAAATCGATTATTGATTGGTATAAACGTTTTCTTAAAGCATGATATGCACCTTTACTTTGGTTTCCGTAGAGTTTAAAACACAGTTCGTTCGAGTTTAAATCGTCATGCAGTAAATACTTGAACAATTGAACATTTTTAGTATCATTACGTTTGTTCTTTTTTTCTAAATAATTTGTAAAACGCTGTTGGTCTTCATTAGAAAAGGTAGAAATAATAGTGTTTAAATCATTCATTTAATCGTCATTAAAACATTTTAAATATCAATAAATATAGTAATTTTATGATTAATTATAAATAATATATCGTCAGTTTTATTTAAAAATAGTATTTCACAGATTCTTTAAGTTTCACAGTTTTGCCTTGTAATCATTAAAACAAAAA
Organism: uncultured Wocania sp.; assembly: GCF_964021735.1. Lineage (NCBI taxonomy): Bacteria > Pseudomonadati > Bacteroidota > Flavobacteriia > Flavobacteriales > Flavobacteriaceae > Wocania > uncultured Wocania sp. Next base: position 2,042 of record NZ_CAXIBN010000105.1, read on the forward strand.
TTATGAATTATGAAACAACGGTGTCTTTAGATGATAAGTCTAAAAAACCAGAAATTAAAAAAGAAGTTAAAATTTTCGATCAAAAACCTACTGCGGCATTCATTGGGGCTTCCTGGACAGCTCTTTTAATAGGAATGACATCTTATTGCATAGGTTTGTGGAATTCTGATATGTTACTTAACGAAAAAGGTTATTATTTTACTATTCTACTTTTTGGATTGTTTTCAGTTATCTCAGTGCAAAAGGCTGTAAGAGATAAGTTAGAAGATATTCCGGTTACCGAAATTTATTATAGTATTAGTTGGTTTACAACAGTTACTTCAATTGTGCTTTTAGTAATTGGACTTTGGAATGCCGATTTATTACTGAGTGAAAAAGGGTTTTACGGCATGTCTTTTCTGTTGAGTTTATTCTCAGCTATTGCCGTGCAAAAAAACACCAGAGATGTACAATATATCGATAGGTCTATTGATGACGATAAATAGTAATTACCGCAAAAAATCAAAACAAAAACACAAAGGGTTGTTTTGATGATGGTTAGTTAACCCTAAACCTCGTGGTTTTTGGCTGCGAGGTTTTAAAAATCTATTTTAAAATGAAGCCAAAACTCACGAAAGATTTATTAGAATTTTCTGAAAAAAAATTGATTTCAGATAAAATAAGAATACTTGAAATTGTCGCCGTAATATTTACTGCCATAGGAAAATTTGTTTTTATGGATTTTCTTGATTTTAGATTACCATTTGTTGTTCTTGTTATCGTAGCATGGAGTATTTATGTTATTTATAGATATAAACAAGAAGAAAATATTTTAAAATATTGGGGGTTTAGAACGGATAATTTTAAAAAGACTGTCAAGTTAATGTTACCTTTTGCAATAATCTCGATAATTTTATTTATAGTTATTGGGTTTTATCAAAATACAATTAATTTAACATGGCATCTTTTACCCCTTTTAATTACATATCCTATTTGGGGAAGTATCCAACAGTTTATAACTATTGCTTTAATAGCTGGAAACTTAAATGATTTTAATAAAAGGAAATTGAATAAATTTTCAATTATATTTATAACAGCTTTCTTGTTTTCTATAGTTCATTTTCCTTCAATATGGTTAATGATAGGCACATTTTTATTAGCCTTATTTTATGGATATATCTATTTAAAAATGAAAAATATTTATGCCATGGGAATTTTTCACGGGTGGTTAGGTGCTATATTTTATTATACCGTAGTTAACAGAGATCCTTTTCAAGAAGTATTTTTAAATTTTTTAAGCTAGAACATGAACTCAAAATTTACAGATAAAAGTATTCTATACATAAGCGTTTTTACGTCTGTATTTTTACTTTTTATTTATCTTAATTCTACTGTTTTTAAAATGAATTTTGTGCTAATAGGTGTTTTTCAAGAAATGCTTACAATTCCAAGTCTTTTAATTCAACCTGTAATATTGTTTTTATCTTTAAGAAAGTTTATCAGAATAAAATTTAATGTAAAATCGTATGCATTTTGTGTGTCAATTTTATCTTTAATTACCATGATATTAACTTGGGGTAGTATTATTTTATCTAGATTAAATTAGATTTTAAAAAAATTAATTATGAATACAAAAATTCAAAATGATATAAAAGAGCTTGTTGAAGCGCAAGTCATTTCAAACCAAGTTGCTACCAACATCGAGAATTATTATAAATCTAAAAAGATCGATACTCCAAACCGGTTATTTACAGTTTTTGCAGTATTAGGCTCAACATTAGTTGGTCTCGGTATTATTTTAATTTTGGCACACAATTGGGATAATTTTTCTAGAAGTATAAAAACAGGTTTTGCTTTTGCACCATTAATTATTGGGCAATTTATTGTAGGCTATTCTATTTTAAAAAATAAGAGTGCAACATGGAAAGAAGCATCAGGCGTATTTTTATTTTTCGCAGTTGGCGCAAGTATGGCTTTAATAAGTCAGATTTATAATATTCCAGGAAATTTTAGTAGTTATATACTAATTTGGGTTTTGCTATGCGCACCGCTAATTTATCTTTTAAAATCAAATGCATTGGCAATTTTGCATATAGTTTTTGCAATAAACTACGCTTGTGCTTTTGGGTATTTTGATGACAACAAAACTCCGTGGATGTATATATTGCTATTAGCTGTTTTATTACCGCACTACTATCAATTATTAAAGCAAAAACCATTGCATAATATCACGTCTATTTTTAATTGGCTTTTGCCTTTAAGTGTCATTGTTGTGTTGGGAACTTTTATAGATAAAAGTGGAGAATTTGGGTTTTTAATGTATGTTATTTTATTCGGATTACTATATAATATTGGGAAGTTGCCTTTTTTCGATAATCAAAAATTAAGACGAAATGGCTATCTAATTTTAGGCTCCTTAGGCACAATTTACATGTTATTATTAACAAGTTTTGAATGGTTGTGGCAAGATATTTTACGACACGATATTGTATTTGGTACTCAAGAGTTTTATGTGTCAATAGCGCTTTTTTTAATAACATTAGGTGTTATAGTTTATTCATATTCAAAAAAATGGATTCAAAATTTCAACCTATTTCAATACGTATTTATCATTTTTACAGTCATCTTTTTTGTAGGAATGTCTGGTAACTTCATTTCAATACTATTAATTAATTTACTCATTCTAGCTTTAGGAATCATTGCCATAAAAATTGGTGCAGATAAATTTCATTTTGGTATTTTAAATTACGGATTACTAATAATAACAGCGCTTATTGTATGTCGTTTTTTCGATACGAATATGAGTTTTGTAGTTAGAGGTTTACTATTTGTAAGTGTTGGCGTTGGCTTCTTTTTTACCAATTATATGATGTTGAAAAGACAAAAGAAAACAAAGATTAAATAATGAAATTCTTAAAGAAAATATTAAAACTAATTTTAGGAGTTTTGGCAATTCCTGTAATTTATCTTTTGATTTCATTAGTGTTAACATCAATTACAGTAAATGAAAGTGAAGCAAGTTTAAACGCAGAAAAGACAATATATCTAAGTACAAACGGCGTTCATTTAGATATTGTAATTCCTGTAAGTGATGTTGACGATGCCTTAAAGAAAGGGCTTAAAATGAAAGGTGAAAAATATTTGTCCTTTGGTTGGGGAGACGAAAATTTTTATTTGAATACACCAACATGGAATGATTTAACCTTTAAAACTGCTTTTAGTGCCATGTTTTTAAAAGGCAACTCATTGATTCATTTAACAAGATATTTAGGTAAAAATCCAAAATGGACGGTTGTTAGTCTGAATGAAAAGCAACTATCAAAACTCAACATGTATATTTTAAATGCTTTTGAATTTGATAAAGACAGAAATAAAATAATCTTGGAAAATAAAGGCTATGCTTTTAATGACGATTTTTATAAAGCTAAAGGCAGCTATTCTATTATAAAAACCTGTAACTCTTGGGTGAATTCAGCACTCAAAACAAGTGATTTAAAAAGCTGCTATTGGACACCTTTTGATTTTGGGATTATTAATAAATATAAAGATTGAAAAAAAATACAAAAACAGATGAAAACAATACACATATTCATACTATTTATAGCTGTCGCAGTTGCTCAATTATTCGTGCCAGCACAAATGATTTTTAACCAAGAATCAATTATAACAAACGGTACAGCTTATAAATTTAAAACACAACCTGTAGATCCTAGCGACCCATATAGAGGTAAATACATTAACTTGAATTACGAGCAAAATTCTTTTATAACAACGGATACAGTTTGGGATAGAAAGGATAAAGTTTATGTTTATTTAGAGACTGATAGTTTAGGTTTTGCAAAAGTGAACGCGGTTAGTAAAACACTTGTAAATTTAGATAAAGATTTTTTTATTGCTGAGGTTGTTTGGTATAATAAAAAAGATCAGAAACTAAACTTTAATTTACCATTTAATCGGTATTATATGGAAGAAACCAAAGCTTATGATGCCGAGGTTGCCGTAAGAAATAATCAACGTGATTCTATTAAAAATAACACCTATGCTTTAGTGTATATTAAAAATGGTGAAGTGGTTTTAAGTGACGTTGTTATAAGCGGTATTTCAATTAAAGAATATGTTGAGAAAGACATTGAAAAAACAATAGATTGATTTATTGTATATTAGTAATCTAACGTGTTTTTTAATATGCCATATTGGTTACATACCCTTATAATTGTATTGATAGTTTACATTGCAATAAGTATTGCTTTGTACTATTTGCAAGATTATATGCTGTTTAAACCAGAAAAATTACCAAAAGATTTTCAGTTTAATTATGAGAATCAAGATTTCGAAGAACATAATCTTGAAACGAGAGATGGTGCTATTATAAACGGTATTCTTTTTAAACCTAAAGGAGAATCAAAAGGCATTGTTTTATACCTAAAAGGAAACTCAAAAAGCATAAAAGGTTGGGGCAAATTTGCAGTCGATTTTACACGACACAATTACAATGTGCTTATGGTAGATTATCGTGGTTTTGGAAAAAGCACAGGCAGACGTTCGCAAAAAGCCATTAAGCGCGATTTACAAGAAGTGTATAATAAAATAAAAGAGCACACAACCGAAGATAGGGTTATACTTTATGGCCGCTCACTAGGTTCTGGTTTTGCAGCAAAATTAGCCTCAATGAATAACCCAAAAATGCTCATTTTAGATGCGCCATATTATAGTTTAACAAAGGTTACAGCGAGTTATGCACCTTTTATGCCGTTAAGTATTTTAATAAAATATCCATTGCCAACGTATAAATGGTTAAAATATGTACAATGCCCAATCCACATTATTCATGGAACCAATGATAATTTAATTCCTTATAAAACCAGTGTAAAATTATCACAAGTCAACCCAAAACTTACTAAGCTACATTCAGTAATTGGTGGCGGACATAAAAACTTAAATAATTTTGAATCTTACCATAAAATGATTCACGACATACTTAACCAAAAACCCCACGACATCGATTTATCAACTACAAGTATTCATGTTAAACACACTTCAAAACCCACTAAAACAAAAGCTTAAAAAAGGCGTTTTATTTCTTTTAAGCATCTACATTATGGTTGGCTCTTTATTATATTTTTTGCAAGAAAAAATGTTGTTTTTTCCAACGGTTTTAGAGCAAGATTACGTGTTTGAATTTTCGAAACCTTTTGAAGAATTATTTTTAAAAACAGAAGAAGATGCTGTTATAAATGCCATTCATTTTAAAGTAGAAAACCCTAAAGGGGTGATATTATATTTTCATGGAAATGCAGGTGATTTATCACGTTGGGGATTGATAGCTGAATATTTTGTTGAAAAACAATATGATGTGCTTATAATGGATTACAGAACCTATGGGAAAAGTACAGGTAAGTTAAGTGAAGATGCACTTTACAAGGATGCTCAGTATTGCTATGATTATTTAAAAGAACGATATAAAGAAAATGAAATTACGCTTTACGGAAGATCTTTAGGTACAGGAATAGCCACGTATTTAGCATCAAAAAACAAACCAAATCAACTTATTTTAGAAACACCGTATTATAGTATTACAGACGTGGCGCAATCCAGATTTCCTATGTTTCCTGTTGAAAAATTATTAAAATATAAATTTCCAACGCATCAATATATTCAGCAAGTAAGTTGCCCGATTACCATATTTCAAGGAACAGACGATGGGGTTGTGCCTTATGCTTCAGCTGAAAAACTTTTAAAATTAAATATTGAAAACTTGAATTTTATTACTATTGAAGGTGGAGGTCATAATAATTTGATTGAGTTTGAAGATTATCATTCAAAAGTAAAAAAAATACTTCTGTAGATATTCTATTTTTTAAAGACTTTCCCTTCTTTCATAACAAAACCAACATTCAGTAATGATGAAATATTGGTTAACGGATTTTTATCAACAGCAATAATATCTGCAATTTTTCCCGTAGTAATTGTTCCTAATTTATCAGACATTCCTAATAATTCTGAAGCCGTAATAGTAGCCGATTTTATAGCTTCATTTTCATCCATTCCGTATTTAACCATAAGTTCAAATTCTCTGGCATTAGTTCCATGAACACTCACACCAGAATCCGTCCCGAAAGCTATTTTTACGCTTCCTTTCAAAGCTCTTTTAAAAGATGCTTCAACAACAGGACCAACCTGACGAATTTTATCTGCAATAGCAGGTGGGATATTTTTGTTAACTTTTAACTCCTCAGTAACCGAAACACCAGCCAATAAAGTTGGGACTAAATATGCGCCAGTTTTATTAAATAATGTTACAGATTCATCGTTTAAATATGATCCATGCTCAATAGAATTAACACCAGCTTTTAAAGCGGCATTAATACCATCTGCTTCATGGGCATGAGCCGCTACTTTTCTGCCTAAACTATTTGCAGTTTCTACAATAGCTTTTAATTCATCATCGGTAAGTTGTTGCCCAACTCCCGCAGCAGTATTGCTTAAAACACCTCCTGTTGCAGTAATTTTAATAACATCAGCACCTTGTTTTACGAGTTCTCTAACGGCTCTTCGGCAATCATCAGCACCATCGCAAACGCCTACACGTTTTTCAAAAGCATTTAAAATTTCAGGTCTATATCCATGAGCGTCTCCATGTCCTCCAGTTGCAGATACTGCACCAGTGGCAGCAATAATTCTAGGGCCATTAATATCACCTCTTGTTATTGATCGTTTAATGGAATTTATAAGTTGATAATCTGCACCTAAGTTTCTAACGGTTGTAAATCCTGCCATAAGTGTTTTGTTTAGAAACGGAATGGTTCTGAAAGCTAAATCTTCATCATTAAGTGTTGTCCATTCATGTGGATTACTATTTGGATTTCGTTCTTGTGTAATGTGTGTATGTAAATCGATAAATCCAGGAAGGACAAACTTATTTTTTAAATTGATAATGGTTACAGTTGAATCTGATAACTTTAAATCTGATGCGTTAATAAAACCATCTTTAACATCTTTTATAATGCCATCTTTAACAATAATACTTTTGTTAGTTTCAGCTTTATTTCCAGGGTTTGCTAATAATGTTCCAGCATGAATAATGGTTGTGTTTTGGGCATTAATAAATAAAGAAAAGTAAAGCGATAAAATCAGAAATAGAGATATTGGTTTCATTCAATATATTGGTTTAGTTTTGAAAAAATTAGAAACAGATAATTTTACTAAAGATAGTTTTTTTTAAGTTATACAATAAAATAAAATAAATTCACGTTCATTATGAACTTTCGAGCAAATACAAGTAAAATACTATAAGAGTTTTGGGTTGAAAAGAACCTTTAGTTAAGTAAAAACCTTCTTTTAAAGTCTTAAAATTTTAACAAGTCTTTTCTTATTTCTTAAATAAAATATAAATTATTATCTATAAGCGTTAAACATTTCTAAATATGTATTAATTATTTAGATGTTTACCGTCTATTTGCATAGAACTTATTCTATAAGTAGTTTTATAATATAGGTTTAAAAGGTTAGTTAAGTTTAGTTGGTAAAAAAGCCAGTAATTTTACATAAAATTACTGGCTTTTAGTTTTATTAAAACCTTTTAGAGCTTAGTGTTAAACTATTTTAACAAACAAACTCTCATCCGTTTTTTCAACTTTAGCAAGCTTGTTTTTAGTGAGCTCTTTAATGGTTTTATCCCATTTTTTATTTGATAAACTAGACTTTGCTTTTAAGTCGTTTAATTCTAGTTTTTCAGCTTTTTTAAGTATTTCTAAAACAGCTTTTCCCTCATCACTTAAAGCAATAGCTTTTTTCTCTGGTCGCATTTGCGGAAAGAATAAAACCTCTTGTATCGATTGATTATTGGTTAAAAACATAATTAATCTATCCATACCAATGCCCATACCCGATGTTGGAGGCATGCCATATTCTAGAGCACGTAAAAAGTCATAATCTATAAACTCGGTAGCTTCATCATCACCTTTAGCGGCTAGTTTTAATTGGTGCTCAAAACGTTCGCGTTGGTCTATAGGGTCGTTTAATTCAGAATACGCATTGGCAATTTCTTTACCACAAACCATCAGTTCAAAACGTTCTGTTAATTCTGGGTTATCACGATGCTCTTTACACAACGGGCTCATCTCTTTCGGGTAATCTGTTATAAACGTAGGTTGTATATAATTACCTTCACATTTTTCGCCAAAAATTTCATCAATAAGTTTGCCTTTACCCATGGTATTATCAACTTCAACACCTAAATCTTTGGCAGCTTGTCTAATTTCATCTTCGCTTTTACCAGTAATATCAAATCCTGTAAAATGCTTTATAGAATCTGCCATAGTTACTCTGGCATAAGGCGCTTTAAAATCTATTTCGTGTTCACCAAAAGTTGCTTTTGTTGTACCGTTAACAGCAATAGCACAATGTTCTAATAAACGCTCACAAAAATTCATCATCCAGTTATAATCTTTATAAGCAACGTAAATTTCCATGGCAGTAAACTCTGGATTATGGGTTCTATCCATACCCTCGTTTCTAAAATTTTTAGAAAACTCGTAAACACCATCAAAACCACCAACAATTAATCGTTTTAAATACAATTCGTTAGCAATTCGCATGTATAAAGGCACATCTAAAGCGTTGTGATGTGTAATAAATGGGCGCGCCGCAGCACCACCAGGAATAGGTTGTAAAACAGGTGTTTCAACCTCAAAATAACCAGCGTCGTTAAAAAAACCACGCATAGCGTTAAACAATTTTGTACGCTTAACAAATACATTTTTCACATGTGGATTTACTACTAAATCTGCATAACGTTGTCTATAACGTTGTTCAGGGTCAGTAAACGCATCATATATTTTTCCGTCTTTTTCTTTTGGTAATGGTAATGGTTTTAAAGCCTTACTTAAAAGTGTAAAATCTTTTACACGAACCGATTTTTCACCAACTTTCGTTATAAACAATTCACCTTCAATTCCAACAAAATCTCCAAAATCTAATAGCTTTTTAAAGACATCATTGTATTTGGTTTTGTCATCGCCAGTACAAATTTCGTCACGATTAAAATATACTTGTACTTTACCTTCAGCATCTTGTAACTGCGCAAAACTTGCTTTTCCTTGTACTTTTATTAGCATTAATCTTCCAGCAATAATTACTTTTTTACCTTCCTCAAATTCGGTTTTCACCTGTTTTGAAGTGTGGTTTACTGGATATAAATCCGCTGGATACGGATTAATGCCTAATTCGCGTAATTTTACTAACTTTTCTCTTCGTACAAGTTCTTGCTCTGATAATTGCGACATATTATAAATGCTGTGTGTAAATTTTAATGCGCAAAGATACTATTAAAACCGCTCTTTTAAAATTAATTTTTTGAGCGTTACC
>NZ_CAXIBN010000106.1:0-11178 GCF_964021735.1 uncultured Wocania sp.
AAAACGTTTTGGGTAATGCTCGTGTTTTTCCTTTTTACAGGATTAGCTATTCAGTTCTATACCAATGTGCGTCCGTTTGAACCTCGGGAGCGAGATTACTCAGTGGTAGGATCATTTTACGTATTTGCTATTTGGATTGGTTTTGGGGTTTATGCCATTTACGATGTGCTTAAAAAGTATTTACCTTCAAAACTAGCAGTACCTGTTATAACTATAGCATGTTTAATATTAGTACCTGGAATTTTAGCCGCAAACAATTGGGACGACCATGATAGATCTGATAAATATACAACTAGAGCTAATGCTAAAATGTACTTAGATTCTTGTGCAGAAAATGCTATTTTATTCACTATTGGTGATAATGATACATTTCCCCTTTGGTACGCCCAAGAAATTGAAGGTTACCGAACCGATGTGCGTGTGATAAATACTAGTTTATTCCAAACCTATTGGTATATCGATCAAATGAAACGTAAAGCCTACGAAAGCGACCCTATTCCTTCTCAATTAACACATAATGATTATAAATTTGGCACCAATGAATATGTGATTGTTGAAAACATAGTTAAAGACACTTTAGAAATAAAAGAAGCTTTAAATTTTATAACCAGTGATAATCCACGGTCTAAATATAAATACGTATTACAGCTTCAAGATGTAGATATATCGCAAGTAAGAAATCAAGACTTAAACATGAATTACTTACCAACAGAGTTTTTAAGACTTCCTGTTAACAAAGAAAGTGCTTTAAAGTATGGCATTGTAAAACCAAAAGACGCAGACCTTATTGTGCCTTATATTGATATAAATATTACTGGTGGTGCTTTATACAAAAACCGTCTTTTAATGCTCGATATTATTGCCAATAACGATTGGAAACGCCCAATTTATTTTACTGGTGGTGCTTTCGCGGAAGACGATTACATTTGGATGAAAGACTATCTTCAACTTGATGGCATGTGCTATAAATTAGTCCCAATAAAAACACCTGTTGATAGAGCAAATCCGTTTAATATGGGTAGAGTTGATAGTGATTTAATGCATGAAAAAGTTAAAAATTGGGATTGGGGTAATAGCGGAAGTCCAGACATTTATCATGATGTTGAAACCCGCAAAAACTCTATTACTTATCGTGGTAATTTAGCACGTTTAATTGAACAACTTATTAATGAAGATAAGCTAGATAAAGCTGAAGAAATTGCAGACATAGCCATGACTAATATGCCTGTTGAATACTTTGGATTTTACACACTTTTAGAACCTTACATTAGCGGATATTATGAAGTAGGAAATAAAGAAAAAGCACAACAATTATTTAAAGAAGTTGCAAATAAATATCAAGAAAACTTAACTTATTACAGTGGGTTAAAAGTTGAGAACCAAGAACGCTTATTCGAAGACATTTACACCGATATACAACGCTATAAAGGTCTTGTTGATGTTTTAGTTGAGTACGATATAGATTTTGCTGAAACCGAAGGCGATATTTTTAATAATTACTTAAAACTGTTTAAACATTTTTATGGTGACGATGAACTTGAAGAAGAACAGCAACATACTGATTTAGATATTCCTGTAGATAGCAATAGTTTACAGCTAGATACCGCTAATTAATTTGGATTAAGGCATGGGCATGACCTTAACACCTGTAAAAATACCAACGTTAGTTAAAAGGATGTTTTCAAATTATATTTGGAGCATCCCAACAACTAGTAAAATTATATATCTTACTTTTGATGATGGCCCAACTCCAGGTATTACAAATTGCACCTTAGATATATTAAAACAATACAATGCCAAAGCCACTTTTTTTTGTATTGGTAATAACATTGAAAAGCATCCTGACATTTTTCAGAACATTATAAATAGTGGTCATGCTATTGGTAATCATACGCATAATCATATTAAGGGTTGGAAAACCAAAACAAAAGATTATTTAAAGAATATTTTTGAAGCGCAAAATGTTATAAATTCTCAAATTAAAACTTATCACACTGAGCGCAGTCGAAGTGTAGAACTTGAAACTCAAAATCCTGAACTCAAAACTCTAAACTCTGAACTATTTAGACCCCCTTACGGACAAATCAAACCAAAACAAGGCAAACAACTTATTGGGTTGGGTTATAAAATAATAATGTGGGATGTGTTGTCTTTTGATTGGGACGATACTGTTTCACCTGAGGATTGCTTAAATAATGTGATTTCAAAAACTACAATAGGAAGTATTATTGTATTCCATGATAGTGTTAAAGCTTCAAAAAACATGCAGTATGCTTTACCTAAGTTTTTGGAACATTTTAGTAAAAAAGGATATAGTTTTGAATCTATAGATTGAAAAATATTCATCACCCTTAACTTGTTTCAGGGCCTCATAATTTATAGAAACATGCATATGTGTGATTCTAAAACAAGTTCAGAATGACGAAATACTTCACATTATAAATATAATAAATAAGTTAAGTAAGGACTTCAACATAATTTATCTTGAGCAAGTGACATACAAGAATGTTGTATACAATTCTTCGGTACAATTATTGATATTTAGAAAACCATTCTAACAATCAAAAAACTCATAATGAACAAACCCTTTCTAGCATTAATCATTTTAATCCTTTCTTTCGTTTCTTGCAACAATGATAATGATGATTTCAACACCATAGATTCCGACACCAGATGGTGGATACTAACTCGTCCGAACAATAATAATATTGGCGAATCTGAAATTATTCTTTATAATGAAACTAAATCGATAATTGAAAGAACAATTGATTTACCTACTCAAGCCGATTCGCCTCACGCACTTGAATTCGATGGAGAATTTCTATGGCTTGGTGGAATGGGAGGAAATGAATCAATTTATAAATTGAATCCTGAAGATGGAACTGTGGTTTCCGAATTAACTAGTATTAGAACCGAAGGAATTTCTTATTTAAATGGAGAACTATATTATTCATTTTATGGTAAAATATATCAAATAAGCCAAAACGGAACGCTAATTCAAGAAATCACATTATCAACTAATAACAATCCTAGCGACATAGCAATAAATAATTCGTCTCTTTACTATGTTTATAATGGAACTATTGACCCAATTATAAAAATAAACCAAACAGATTCAACAGAAGAAACAATTGCAGAAACAGAAGTTACTGCACTCTATACTCTTGCAATTCATAATGACAATTTAATAGTTACGACAAATTCCAACGCAATTCGTCGTTTTGACATCAGTTCTGGCAAAAGAATATCTGATACAGAAACGATTATAGAAGGTTGGATTACTGCAATTGTACCACACAACAAGCAATCTGAATAAAAAACTACTTACAACAAAACTATGTTTAATTAATTGCTCTTTGAACATTACTTACCGGAAAACCTTTTAAACGTATTGTTGAATAATACTAATAAGTGTATTAGCATCTTGCTCACCACTTTGGCGCCATTTCATTTCGCCATCTTTATAAATAATTAGTGTTGGCAAACCTTTCACTCTTAAAGCTTCAGCAAGTTCTTCATTTTTTTCAACATCAATTTTTATCACTTTTGCTTTATCGCCTAAAGCAGCAGCAACATCTCGAAGTACAGGGTGCATAGCTGTAGATTGCTCGTTCCACTCTGTAAAAAAGTCTAACAAAACAGGAATATCTACATCGATAAGTTCCCCAAATTTTGACATATCTTAATGTTTTAAATCAATCTAAAGTATTACAAACCTACAATTTTTTATTTAGTTTGAAAATCAACCATTTAAACCAAGCTGAAATACTTAATTATAAATATAAACAATTTTGTAATAATTACAACATTTGCTAACGTTTATGCGTCTTTTACTCCTTTTTTTAACTCAATAACAGTTATTTCTGGCCAAATCCCTACACGCCCTGGATACCCCAAATAACCAAACCCTCTATTAACATTTATATATTGTCCCATTTCTTTATAAATACCAGCCCAATATTTATATCGCCATTTTACAGGACTCCATTTTATCCAACCTGGAATTTCTATACCAAACTGCATCCCGTGTGTATGTCCGCTTAATGTTAAATGATAATGATAATCGTCTTTAATAACTTGCTGTTCCCAATGCGAGGGATCGTGACTCAATAGAATTTTAAAATCATCTTTATCAACATTTTGAGCTGCTTTCTTTAAATCACCTGCTTTTTTAAATCCGCCTGCACCCCAATTTTCAACACCCACAAGAGCAATGCGTTGCCCATCTTTTTCAATAAATCTACTTTCATTTAAAAGCAAATCATAACCCATTTCTTTTTGCAGTTTAATTAAGTCTTCTAAATTTTGAGTTTTAGCATCTGGTGAAGGCCAATCCACATAATCTCCATAATCATGATTTCCTAAAACCGAAAACACACCGTCTTTTGCTTTTAATGTGCTAAATAAATCTTTCCAGTCTGTCATTTCAGAGGATTTGTTATTTACCATATCGCCAGTAAATAAAATAATATCCGAGTTTTGCTCTTTTATTAAATTAACACCGTATTCTATTTTTTCTTTATCATCAAAACTTCCTGAATGGATATCACTTATTTGCGTGATTTTATAACCATCAAAAGCTTCTGGTAAATCTTCAAAATGTAAGGTGTAATTTAAAACTCTGAACCTGTATTTTCCACGATACATACCGTACAAAAGTGATGTAAAGGGAATTGCTGCCAAACCTAATGCTACTTGACTAATAAATTTACGTCTTGATGGGAGATAAAAAGACTCTTTAGTAGTTACCAATTTATCATACAGCCCTAAAATGAATCTGATAATGTCTTCACCTAATAGTACAGGAATAATAACTAATCCAAAAGACATAAACGCTAATAAAAACCCAAAAGCATAACTTTTTGTAGGGCTTAATACACGCCCTTCTGAAGATGATAAAAATTGAAATAAAAAGTTACCTAAAATTATTATGGCTATCCCAAAAAACACATAATAAACCCAAGAACTTTTAGTAACTGTTTTTATAGCTTGAAAGCTATAGAATAATATAAACAAATAGAACAGCACAAAAATAACCCAACGCAACATAGCTTTTTTTTTCAAAGATACTTTATTTTAAAATTCTGACTTAGGCAGTAAAACACATTTAACTGTATGTTAAGAACATAATTAATCTTTATCAAAAAAAATGACTAACTAATAGCTTTGACTATATTGGCAATAAGTCTCTCATCTGAAAATGATATAATGCGTTCATCAAATAAAGAAACACTATTCATTGAGATTTTAGGAGTTTCTATAACTTGAATTTTAGTTGAAGCCGAACAATGAATTTCGGCAAAACCTTCATTTTTAAATAATATAGCATTTTGTGAATTAATACCACTTCCTGGTAGAATTATAATTTTATTCTTAGCTGTTTCTTTTAGTTGCTTAAGCAACTCAACACCTTTTTCAGCAGTAGTTTGTTGTCCAGAAGTAAGCACTCTATCAACACCTAAATCTGCAAGTTGCTGTATAGCTTCAAATGGGTTTTCAATCCAATCAAATGCGCGATGAAATGTAAATGCCATTGGTTTTGAAAGTTCGACTAAGGCTTTAGTTCTTTCAATATCAATCGTATTATTTTTACTCAAAATTCCAGACACAATACCACTACAACCAAATGCTTTACATTGTATAATATCATTTTTAATAATATCAAATTCATCATCAGAATAAGTGAAATTCCCGCTTCTTGGTCGTATTAAAACAAATACAGGAATTTTAAGAGTTCCTATTACCTTTTTAATTAATCCAAAACTCGGTGTAATGCCACCAACTGATAACTCAGAACATAATTCAATACGGTTAGCTCCAGCGTTTTCAGCATGAATTGCAGAGTGATAAGAATTGGTACAAATTTCTAGCAGCATTTTAGTATATTAGAAGTCTAAATTAAGTATAATTTAGCAGATGTTTTTAAACTAAATAAGATTTCCGCTTTTGCGGAAAAGAAAAAAATTATAAAACTTAGATGAAAAGAAGAAACTTTATAAAAAACACATCTTTAAGCACTGCAGGTCTAATTTCAGCTTCTTTATTAGCCTCGTGCGAAGACAAAAAAACGATTACAAAACAAGAAGACAAAAAAACAATTAAACCTATAGCTGTTTGTACATGGAATTTTGAAAACGCAAATTCAAAAGCATGGGAAGTATTAACAAATGGAGGCAATGCTCTTGATGCCGTTGAGAAAGGTGCTATGGCAGAGGAAGCTGATATAAAAAATACCACCGTTGGCATAGGAGCAACACCAGACCGTGACGGAAACGTTACCCTAGATGCATGTATTATGGATAAAGATGGTAATTGTGGTGCCGTAGTATATTTACAAAATATTGCTCACCCTGTTGCTGTAGCAAGAAAAGTGATGGAAGAAACACCACATATTATTTTAGCAGGAAAAGGCGCAGAACAATTTGCTTACGAACAAGGCTTTAAAAAAACCAACCTACTAACAGAAGAAGCTAAAAGTAGATGGTTGGAATGGAAAAAAACATCTAAATACGAAACTATAATAAACATTGAAAACCATGACACCATTGGTATGCTAACCATGGATAAGAATGGCGATATAGCTGGTGCTTGTACCACAAGCGGCATGGCATATAAAGTTGGTGGACGTGTTGGCGATTCTCCTATAATTGGTGCAGGATTGTATGTTGATAATGAGGTTGGTGGAGCTACAGCTACAGGTGTTGGAGAGGAAGTAATACGTATGGTAGGAAGTTTTTTAATTGTTGAATTAATGCGCCAAGGTAAATCTCCTCAAGAAGCTTGTGAAGAAGGCGTAAAACGTATTATGGCTAAAAACAAAGGACGAGAAGATTTTCAAATTGGCTTTTTGGCACTAAATAAAAAAGGAGAAACAGGAGGCTATTGTGTACACCCAGGATTTACATATCGTAAAGCCACTGAGGCTGGACATACTAATGAAGAGGTAGATTCATTTTATAAAAAGAAAATATAGGACATTCTTATATCTCATAAATAAGCTTTCTTCTTTAAAAGGACTTAAAAACATTAAACTTTATTGTTTCAATTAAGTAATAACTTTTTGTAGCTTTGATTTTCTATCAAAACAAACAAAATGTCAGAACAAAAACGCCTTTTTCTTGTCGATGCTTACGCTTTAATATTTCGTGGATATTATGCCTTTATAAAAAATCCAAGAATTAATTCTAAAGGAGAAGATACTTCGGCTATCATGGGTTTTATGAACTCGTTATTAGATGTTATTAAACGTGAACGACCAGACCATTTAGCGGTTTGTTTTGATAAAGGTGGAAGTGCTGACCGAGTAGAAATGTTTGAAGCCTACAAAGCCAATCGTGATGAAACCCCAGAAGGTATTAAAACTGCCATACCCTATATTATGGAAATCCTTAAAGCCATGCACATTCCAATAATGGTTAAAGAAGGTTATGAGGCTGATGATGTTATTGGCACGCTTTCCCGTCAAGCGGAAAAAGAAGGTTACAAAACCTACATGGTTACTCCAGATAAAGATTTTGCACAACTGGTTACCGAAAACATTTTTATGTACAGACCTGTTTTTGGTGGTGGTTACGAAACTTGGGGAATACCAGAAGTACAGAAAAAGTTTGAAGTGACTGACCCCATGCAGGTGATTGATTTTTTAGGCATGATGGGCGATTCCAGCGATAATATTCCAGGACTACCTGGTGTTGGTGAAAAAACAGCTAAAAAATTCATTGCCCAATTTGGAAGTATGGAAGGTTTATTGGCTAATACAGAACAGCTTAAAGGTAAAATGAAGGAGAAAGTTGAAGGAGCAAAAGAACTTGGGCTGCTTTCTAAAAAGTTAGCAACTATTATGTTGGATGTTCCGGTGACTTTTAATGCGAAAGATTTTGAACTCGATCATCCAGATGTTGAAAAGGTTAAAGAAATTTTTCAGGAATTAGAATTTAGACGATTAACCGATAATTTCTTAAAAACGTTTTCGTCTGAAACGGAAACAGCTCAAACTTCAACCGAAAAAACTTCAGAAAAAACAGAAATAAAAACAACACCAAAGGAAGTTAAATCTGCTGGAGCTGGACAATTTTCTCTATTTGGAGCAGAAGACAATTCCGCGGAAGCGATAACAAGTAATTCAAGAAAAACCTTGAGAACATCGTCGCATTTTTACCAAAGTGTCGCCTCGGGAATAGCAACCAAACTCTTTATTAAAAATTTAATGAACCAAACTTCGGTGTGTTTTGATACCGAAACGACAGGATTAAACCCGATAACTGCTGAATTGGTTGGCATAGCATTTTCTTGGGAAGTTGGAAAGGGGTTCTATTTGCCTTTTCCAGAAAACAAAGGTGAAGCCCAAGAAATCATTGAGCAATTACGTCCGTTTTTTGAAAGCGAAACCATTGAAAAAATTGGTCAGAATTTAAAATATGATATTAAGGTACTTGCAAAATACAATGTTACCGTAAAAGGCAAATTATTTGACACGATGTTGGCACATTACCTTATCAACCCTGATATGCGTCATAATATGGATGTGCTTGCTGAAACGTATTTAAATTATACACCCATTTCCATAACCGAATTGATTGGTAAAAAAGGAAAAAATCAACTTTCGATGCGAGAAGTTCCGTTAGAAAAGCAAACCGAATATGCGGTAGAAGATGCCGATATTACGTTGCAGTTAAAAGAACATTTTCAGAATGAATTAGGCGAAGCCAATACCCAGAAATTATTTGACGATATTGAAATTCCACTATTACGTGTATTAGCTGCAATGGAATTGGAAGGTATTAATTTAGATAAAGGTTTTTTGAATTCACTTTCTGAACAATTAAACAAAGATATTACACATTTAGAAGCTAAAATTTATGAAGCTGCCGGAGAAGAATTTAATATTGCTTCGCCAAAACAGTTAGGTGAAATTCTATTTGACAAAATGAAACTAGTTGATAAGCCTAAAAAAACAAAAACCGGACAATATGCCACAGGAGAAGATATTTTAAGTTACTTAGCAAAAGACCACGAGATTATTCAAAATATATTAGATTTTAGAGGGCTTTCAAAACTTAAAAGTACTTATGTTGATGCGTTACCATTGCAAGTTGAAGAAACAACAGGACGTGTACATACCGATTATATGCAAACCGTTGCAGCGACAGGTCGTTTGAGCAGTAATAATCCAAATCTTCAAAATATTCCAATTAGAACAGAACGTGGACGGCAAGTACGAAAAGCGTTTATACCAAGAAATAAAGATTATACGTTGTTAGCTGCCGATTATTCGCAAATAGAACTCCGTATTATTGCGGCTTTAAGTAAAGAAGAAACCATGATTGAAGCCTTTAAAAAAGGTGAAGATATTCATGCATCTACAGCTTCAAAAGTATTTAATGTCCCTTTAAGCGAAGTCACTCGTGAGCAGCGAAGCAATGCTAAAACGGTCAACTTCGGAATCATTTATGGCGTTTCAGCTTTTGGCTTAAGTAATCAAACCGATTTATCGAGAAGTGAATCTAAAGAACTTATTGACACTTATTATGCAACCTATCCGAAACTACGAAACTTTATACATGATCAAGTTGATTTTGCTCGCGATAATGGTTATGTCCAAACAGTTTTAGGTCGTCGCCGTTATTTAAAAGACATCAATTCTCGTAATGCTATTGTTCGTGGTGCTGCAGAACGCAATGCTGTAAATGCACCCATACAAGGAAGCGCCGCAGATATTATTAAAATTGCCATGATTAAGATTTACGAGAAATTACAAGCTGGTAATTATAAAACAAAAATGCTGCTGCAAGTACACGATGAATTGGTTTTTGATGTTTATAAACCCGAATTGGAAACCATTAAAACATTGGTAAAAACCGAAATGGAAAATGCCTATAAATTAGAAGTTCCTTTAGATGTCGATTTAGATATTGGCGACAATTGGTTGGAGGCGCATTAAATATTGAAAACTTCTGGTTTTTATTTTTATTTTTTGGATAAAAAAAACACATAAAATAATCTCCCTTCACTATTTGGTAATCAAATATATAATCGTAAATTTGCAAACTCTTTTTGAGAGAGGAATGTTTAATTAGAAAAAATTTAAAGTGTGGACACATTAAGCTACAAAACGATTTCAGCAAACAAAGCTACTGTAAATAAGCAGTGGGTTTTAGTTGATGCTGAAGGTCAGGCGCTTGGTCGTTTATGTTCTAAAGTTGCAAAACTTTTAAGAGGTAAACACAAGCCAAACTTCACACCTCATGTTGATTGCGGAGATAATGTAATTATTATCAATGCAGAAAAAATCACATTATCTGGTAACAAATGGAACGACAAAACGTACATTCGTCACACTGGATATCCTGGAGGTCAAAAAAGTTTAACTGCTACAGAATTGTATGGTAAAGACCCTGCAAGAGTAGTAGAAAAATCAGTAAAAGGAATGTTACCTAAAAACAAATTAGGTGCCAATTTATTCCGTAACCTAACAGTTGTTGTTGGTTCAGAGCATGCTCATGCAGCGCAAAAACCAAAAGCAATTAACTTAAACGAATTCAAATAATGGATGTAATTCACAAAATTGGCCGTAGAAAGACGGCTGTTGCTCGTGTGTATGTAGCCCCAGGAAAAGGGAACATCACGATTAATAAAAAAGACGTAACTGCTTACTTTACAACTGCAACATTACAGTACAAAGTAAAGCAACCTTTAGTTATGACTAACAATGATAGCAACTTTGATATTACAGTAAATGTATTTGGAGGAGGTATTACAGGTCAAGCAGAAGCTGTTCGTTTAGCAATCTCTCGCGCAATGTGCGAATTAGATGCAGAGAACAGGCTAACATTAAAACCAGAAGGTTTATTAACTAGAGATCCAAGAATGGTAGAGCGTAAAAAATTCGGACAGAAAAAAGCGCGTAAAAAATTCCAATTCTCGAAACGTTAATATTACCTTCAACACAATTGGGTGTCTATTTTCAGTATTCTCAATCGTGTTGAAATTGAATAAAAAAATTAAAACAGTTATTGTTGTCCTAGTGTAAAAACAGGATTTAGTTTAGCATCTAAATGAAGCCAAAAGCCAAAAGCTAAAAAGCTAAAAGCCAAATGGAACATTGCTAATTCAACAGAACGTAAACTATTACAAAATGGCAGTAGAAGTAAAAGAATTACTTGAAGCAGGTGTACACTT
>NZ_CAXIBN010000107.1:0-10764 GCF_964021735.1 uncultured Wocania sp.
AAAAAAATAGTTTTATAGATTGTTTATTGTTATTGTAAACCAATAATTATTTATATTTTTGTTTATAAATGAATATATTATTTATATATAAAAATATTTATTTTATAAGAAATTTTAAGGATGAAATCATTAAATAAAAATATAGCTAAAGTAGGGGCGTTATTGATATTATTAACTGCATGTACTAAACCAACAAATGCTCAATTAAATAATAAAAAAACAGCATACGATGTTTTAATTAGGACTTTAGGCGAGGAAAATGCATCAAAATTTACGTTGCAATTAAAAGAAAATGATTCCCTCGATTCTTATAAAATAGAAGTAAAGAATAATAAAGTATTAATAACAGGAAATTCAAATATAGCACTTACCAAAGGAGCTTACGATTATTTAAGAAATGCTACAAATTCTATGGTAACTTGGTCTGGTTCCCATATAAATATTCCCGAAAAACTTCCTCAATATCAAAAACGTGCTACAACACCTTACAAGAATCGTTACTATCTAAATGTATGTGCATTCGGTTATTCAACCCCATATTGGGATTGGGAAAGATGGGAACAGGAAATCGATTGGATGGCCCTTCATGGGATGAATTTACCACTAGCCTTAGTGGCGAATGAAGCGATTGCAACGAGGGTTTGGAAAAAGTTAGGCTTAACAGATGAGGAAATTAATAAGTTTTATACAGCACCATCGTTATTGCCATGGCAACGTATGGGCAATATCAATGATCTTGATGGAGATTTACTTACAAGCGAATGGCATGAAGGTCAAATTAAATTGCAACACAAAATATTAGCTAGAATGAAAGCTTTAGGGATGAGTCCTATTGTTCCTGCCTTTGCGGGGTTTGTGCCTAAAGATATTACTAGAATTAGTCCGGAGAATGAACTCTTAGAAGTTAGTTGGGGAGGGCTTCCAGAAAAGTATCATGCCTTTTTGCTAAGTCCAAGAACACAATTATTTAAGAAGATAGGAAAGCTGTTTATTGAAGAATGGGAAAAAGAATTCGGTGAGTGTAAATATTATTTAGCCGATAGTTTTAACGAATTAGATCTTCCAAAAACAGACCAACCAGTTACAGAACTCTTAGCTGATTATGGGAGTGCTATATATGAATCTTTAAAATCTGGAAATCCTGATGCTGTTTGGGTAGTGCAAGGCTGGATGTTTACTTATCAAAGACATATTTGGAACAAGACAACAACGAGTGCTTTATTTAGTGGAATTCCAGATGACAAAATGATGATTCTTGATTATGCTTATGAATACAATGGGATAGCTTATAAAAACGGGTATAATTATGAGGTTTTTGAAGGCTATAATAACAAACCTTGGATTTATGGCTTTATGCTTAATAGTGGAGGAAAGACAGGACATACAGGGGTGCATGATTATTATGCTACAAATCCTATAGAACTCTTAGAATCTCCCTTTAAAAAGAATAATGTAGGTTTTGGATTTGCTCCTGAGGGTATTGAAAATAATGACGTCACTTTTGAGCTAGTTTCCGATATGGCTTGGGAGCATGACGCTATTGATTTAGATACCTGGTATATTAATTATTCAAAAGCGCGATATGGTGCATGCCCACCAGAAATGGCTGAAGCATGGCAACTATTAAGACAAACCAGTTATGGAACTATGACCGATCATCCGCGTTTTGGTTTCCAAGGAAATGGTGGTTCATGGTTTAAGGGAACAATCGATAAAGATCCTCGTATTTTTGAAGCCATTACTAAATTTCTTTCCTGCGCAGATCAATTAAAAGACTCCGAACTTTATAAGGCAGATGCTCTTGAATTTGCTGCTACTGTTTTATGCCATAAGGCCGAGGATTGGTTTGGGTATACCTATAATGCACATCAAAGTTTAGATTTTGAAACACGGGATAAAGCAGGAGAATGGGCATTGCAATTACTTACTGATGCAGATAAGTTATTAGAAAATCATCCTACCTTAAATTTACAGAGATGGATTGATTTTGCACGTAAATCAAGTACGAATCTAGAACAGCAAGACAGGTATGAATTAGATGCTAGGCGCATTTTAACAGTTTGGGGGGCACCTAAAATTAGGTCTGGGGTAAATGATTATGCCGCTAGAATGTGGGGCGGATTAACTAGAGATTACTATCGTGATAGAATGGCTGGGAAATTAGAAAGTTTAAAAAAGAATGAACCCTATGATAATAGAGCATTTGAAGATGCATGGGTGTTAAAAAAAGGTGTTAGCAAAATAAACCCGTTTGAAAACCCCTTAGAATCGGCAAAATCTTTGGTAAAACAAGCGATAGAAAAATCAATTCCCGAAATTTCAAAATCAGACGATATAATTGCTGGCGATTGGTCGTCTAAAGATACCATAATAGAAGTACCAATAAAAAGGGAACATATCTCAAAATTAAAAGGTGTTAAGATAATCTATGAAGATGGGAAAACGAATGTAAGTATTGAGAAAGTAGAATTGCTCGCCGATGGTATAATCGTAGGCAATGAGCAAGCGGTGAGTGTAATAGGTAAAAGAACGCCTTTTGCTTTGTACCCATTTACCCTATCAGATGTACGAGCAAACAATGGTGCGTCTATTAAAGTTTATATGTTAAACATACAAGAAAAAGAGAGTGCAAGAGGGAAAGTGGTTTTAATACTTGAGGATTAAAAGGTTTTTATAAAAATCTTCTAACGATATAAATGCATATATAATAAATTAAATATTTAAAAATGATAAGGGTAAAATGGCTTAGTATACTGCTTTTAGCGACATTATTTTTTCAAAACTGTAAGTCTAAAGATAATCAAGTAGAGAGCTTACATAATAAACATGTATCGATTCATGGACAGAAATTCATTGACTCTTTAGGCAGAAACTTAGTCCTACACGGAATTAGTGTTTGTAACAAAGATCCTAAAACCAATTATTTGGGGCATATAAGTCCAGAAGAATTTGCAATGTTTAAAGACTGGGGCTTTAATGTCATTAGATTAGGCATAATTTGGGATGGACTAGAACCAGAACCAGGTAAATATAATCAAGAATACCTTAAAGGGATAGATGAAATGATTCAATGGGCAACTGATAATGATCTGTACGTTTTTCTTGATATGCACCAAGATTTGTTTAGTGTTGATTTTAGTGATGGTGCTCCGTCTTGGGCTACAATAACCAATAATCAGCCACATGTTACTGGCGATGTATGGAGTGAAGCTTATTTAATTAGTCCTGCTGTGCAGACTGCTTTCGATAATTTTTGGGCCAATACCCCAGCATCAGATGGCGTGGGTATTCAAGACCACTATTTAAGTTTATGGAAGTTTTTGGCAGAACGTTACAAAGACCATACAAAGGTGATTGGATTCGATGTGATGAACGAGCCGTTTATGGGGTCTGAGGCCAATAAAATTACACCTTTACTGTTAGAGTCTTATGCCAAAGTGATGGCAGAACAATCAGGAGAAGCACCACCTTCATTAGAAGAAGTTATGCATTTATGGAATACAGATAAAATGCAGGTTTTAGGAACTTTATCTGATAAAGAAACTTATAAAAAATGGCTAGATGTTATCTATGAGGTTAATGCCAATTTTGAAAGCGGAACACTAACGGCATTTTACCAAAGAGCGCGCGACGAAATTCGCAAGGTTAATAAAAACCACATCATTTTTACCGAGCACAGTTATTTTACTAATATGGGATTGGTTGGATCACTTGGGGAAATTGTTGATGAGCAAGGAAAAAAAGATCCTTTGGTGGCTTATGCGGCACATGGGTATGACTTAGTGGTTGATTCCGATGCACTTACTTTAGGAAGCAATGATCGTGTAGAATTAATTTTTGAGCGAATTGCTCAAACAGGACAACGTTTGAATGTTCCAGTTTTAATAGGCGAGTGGGGAGCATTACATGGAAAATCACCTGATTTGATTCCAACAGCCGATTTTTTACTTAACCAATTCAGTAAACATGGTTTTAGTGATGCTTTTTGGGCTTATGGAAAATTTTTATTGGAGGCCTCTTTTCTTGATGTGCTAAAGAAACCATACCCTGTTGAAACTTCGGGGGTTTTGAAAAACTATAGTTTTGATTATGAGTCAGGAGTTTTTAATTGCACTTGGGAAGAAAATGAAGCAATCACCGCACCTACACGTATTTATGTGTCAGATATAAGTAAGGTCAATATGGATTCTTTGAAATTGACCCCTAAAATGGAAGGTGTTACCATACAGAAAATGGAGCATGAAAAGGCAGGTCATTTGGTTATAATGCCAAGTGGTGAAGATGTGGAACGGAAATTGTCATTTACTTTGTCTGAGTAAATAGTTATAAAGACAAAAATTTGAATCACTTCAATAAGAAGCAAATGAAAAAAAATACAAACAACCTTATAATTCTAATTTTACTTTTTTTATGTTTTGGATGTGTTTCTAAGAATGAAATACCTCAAGAACTAGAATCTACGTATGCGTTGTTAAACCGTCTTTTGCCCGATAGAGCGAGTCAATTCGAATTTAATATTATATCCTCTAAAGATAATAAGGACATTTTCGAGTTAGACTCAAGTAATTCAAAAATAATAATCAATGGGAATACACCTATTTCTATAGCATATGGCTTGCATTATTATTTAAGAAATTATTGTAACGCGAGTTTTTCATGGTCTGGAAACCAATTGCCAGCTAAAGAAGAACCACTTCCGCTTATACAAGAAAAAGTCCGTAAGGAGGCAAGCGTTCCAAATCGTTATTATTTTAACTATTGTACGTTTAATTACACCATGGCTTTTTGGGACTGGGAACGCTGGGAACAAGAAATAGACTGGATGGCTTTGCATGGCATTAATAGACCATTGGCACTAGTAGGACAGGAAGCGGTATGGCAAAACACCTTAAAAAGGTTAGATTATACTGATGAGGAAATTAAGGATTTTTTACCAGGACCGGCATATACAGGATGGTGGTTATTGGGTAACCTCGAAGGTTGGGGAGGACCTATAAACCAAAGTTGGATTGATGCTCAAGCCGAACTTCAGAAGAAAATTGTTAATCGCATGAAATCCCTAGGTATGACACCTGTTTATCAAGGTTTTTATGGTATGGTGCCCAATTCATTAAAAGAAAAATATCCAGATGCCAAAATTCACGATGCTGGTACATGGCTTAATTTTAAGCGCCCAGGTTTCTTAATACCTAATGACAGTCTTTTCAAAAAAGTAGCAACTTTTTATTATGAAGAACAGGAAAAGTTATATGGAAAAACTGCTTTTTATCAAGGAGACCCATTTCATGAAGGAGGCAGTTCTAAAGGTGTAAATGTTACTAAGGCAGCAGAGAATATATACAAAGCTATGAACACACATAGTTCAGGTGCTACTTGGGTGCTTCAGGCTTGGGGCGAAAATCCTACTTCCAGTTTGTTAAAAGGGATTCCATTGGGAAGAGCTCTTGTTGTTGATTTATACGCCGAAGCTTTACCACAATGGGGAGGCAAACCATCAGAATGGGCAAGAAAGGAAAGTTTTATGGGGCATAATTGGGTATGGAGTGAAATTCCAAATTTTGGAGGTCAAACAGGAATGACAGCTAAATTAGACCGAACAAATCATGATGTTATAGAGGCTTTGCAACATCCTTTAGGAAAAAACATGACGGGTATTGGGGCAACACCAGAGGGTATTGGGCAAGACGCTATCCTCTATGACCTGCTTTTCGATTTAGGATGGGAAACCGAAAAAGTAAATATGGACGATTGGCTTAAAACCTATGTGAAAAGTAGGTATGGAAATATAAATCCAGATATAGAAGAAGCCTATCAGATATTAAGAAACACGGTTTATAGCTCAAAATATAAACATGCTTCAGGAGAGGATGGAAGCCCGCCATTAGAATCGGTGTTGTGTGCCAGACCAGGGTGGAATATTAACAAAGTATCAGCTTGGGGCTATAGTAATCTAGATTATGATCCTAAAGAGCTAGTTAAAGCTTGGAAATTACTTTACAATAATAAAGAAGCTTTTTCAGATTCAGATAATTTCAGATTCGATTTAGTTGATGTTACGCGTCAGGTCATCGCAAATTATGGAAGAGAATTATATGGTAACATGCAAAATGCTTTCAAATCAAAAGACCTTTCAGAATTTAATACATGGTCTAGCAATTTTTTAGATTTAATTAAAGATCAAGATAGCTTGATGGGGTCTAATAAGAAATTCTTACTGGGAACTTGGTTAGATATGGCTAGTAAAAGAGCTACCTCTGATGAAGAACGTAAAGAATTTGATAAAAACGCTAGAATGTTAATAACCACTTGGACTTATGAAAAGCATGTTGTAAACGATTATGCTTACAGAGAATATGCTGGTTTATTAAAAGATTATTACTTGCCAAGGTGGCAGACGTATATAGCATCATGTAAAAATGAGCTTGAAGGAAATAAAAGTACATATCCAGATTTTTTTGCTTTCGAAAAAGCTTGGACAGAAGAAGACAAATCATATCCTGTAACTCCTAGCTGGAATGAACTGGAAGCTGTCGATTACATATGGAATAGATATCATAATCAATTTTAATAATAATATAAATAGTATGCGTAAAATGAATAAATGGTTAAAACACATTAAGGTATTTGGTATGTTTTTGGTAATCAGTATAGCTTCGGCACAAACTGAAATTCCATATAACATAGCACAAACCCCTTGGGAAGCCGGCTTTGGTAATCACAGAGCCGTTATTGAGGTTTCTAAAAAGACCGATGCCGTTAAACTAGACTTCAACTGGAGGCGACATGATAAAAACCCTGATGGACGTCGGCTTTTAATAGTCAATGCCCAAACAGGAGATACCATTCCCAATATTCATAGAGTATCCGTAAATAATGAAACCTGTAAATTGGTTTTTGGACCTGTTCAAAAGGGAACTTATTACTTCTACTATTTACCATTTAAACCAGACAATGAATGGGGGTTTTATCGTTACGGCTATCTTAAAAAAGAAGATGCCCCGAGCAAGCATTGGATGGAAGAAAACAAATTGGAGCAGCCCAAAAAGCTGAAAAAATTACCAAAGGCCATCTGTACAGAGATTCAAGCCAGAACAGATTTCGACTCGTTTTATCCTATGGAAGTTACTGCTACACAAGCCGAACAAGAACAGTTTGTAAGCAGTACGAATTCAGATTATATTGCCATTGCTGAAGATAGAAAGTATCCTATTAAAATGCGGAATCATCTGCCTTTAAAATGGATAAAAGAAGGCGTAACCCATCAATTCGAAGGGAAGGCTCAAAAAGATGAATACTATGCGTTTCAAATTGGTGTTTACGCTTCCAAAAAAGATATTGAAAATGTAAAGCTGGAATTTCACGATTTAAAATCATCAAATAACAATAGTATTCCAGCAAGTGCCTTTACCTGTTTCAATACCGATGGTATAGACCCTTATGGCAAACCATTTACAAAGCAGGTTGATGTTAGCAAAGACTGTGTGCAAGCACTTTGGGTGGGTACTGATGTTTCTGCTGATACGCCATCGGGAGTTTACAAAGGTTCTTTGACCATAAAAGCAAATAACCAACCCGACCAAACCATTGAAATCACGTTACAGGTTTTAAATGAAACAATTGCCGACAGAGGCGATAACGAACCGTGGAGGCACTCCCGCTTACGTTGGTTAAATTCAACCTTGGGTATAGATAACGAACCTACAAAACCCTACACGCCTATTACCTTAAAAGATGAAAATCAACTCGGTTTATATGGAAAACAGATTGCATTAGATGAATTTGGTTTACCTTCTGGCATTGCGGTTTGGGGTACCGAAATTTTAAAAAGCCCTATAAAATTTACCTTAGAAGGAGAAACGGTAGAAGATACCAAGACAGAATCTACAAACCTGGATTCAGGTATTTTTGAAAGAACCGTTTTGGCACATTCTGAAAACTTTGAGGTGCAAACCACAAATACAACTGAGTTTGATGGTCACTTAAACTATAAAATAAAGCTTATCGCCAAAGAGGATGGCGAACTCAGTAATTTTAAACTAGAAATCCCTTTTCAATCCAATATCGCAGAATATATGATGGGTATGGGCTTACCGGGTACCTTTGTCCCTCAAAAGCATTCCTCAAAATGGAAAGGCCCTCACGATAGTTTTTGGGTAGGAAACACCTATGGCGGATTACATGTAGAGTTAAGGGGCGGTAGCTACCATGGCCCATTACTTAACCTTTACAAGCCCGAACCACCCGAAAGTTGGGATAATGATGGCAAAGGTGGTTTTTCAATAGAAAAAGGTACAGATGAAACCACTGCAACCATCTACTCTGGAAAACGAAAATTTAAAAAAGGAGAAACTTTGGTTTTTGAAGCGTCGTTCTTAATTACACCTGTAAGACAAATAGACGCTAAAGCACAATTTACCAATCGATACTACCACGATGGATTGGACCCTAAACCAGAAGATAATGAAATTACCGATGGTGTTAAGATTGTAAATCTGCATCATGCCAACGATTATAACCCCTATATTAATTATCCGTTTATTGCTACAGAGGAAATGCGGAGCTTTGTGGACGAGATGCACGCCAAAGACCTAAAGGTAAAAATTTACTATACCATTAGAGAACTCACCAATTACACAACCGAAATATGGGCCTTACGCAGTTTGGGTGATGAAATTTTAGGCACTGGTAAAGGTGGTGGTTATCCATGGTTGCAAGAACATTTGGTAGATGATTACCGTTGGCAGTGGTACTCGCCTTTAAAAAACGGCATCGATGCTTCTATTGTTAATGCCCCAGGAGATTCCAGATGGTATAACTATTATTTGGAAGGTCTGTCTTGGTTGGTAAAACACATAGATATTGATGGATTGTACTTGGATGATGTCTCTTACGATAGACGTATATTAAAACGCATGCGTAAAATTTTAGATAGAACAAAACCGGGCTGTATGATGGATTTACATTCTAATACCGGGTTTTCAAAAGGGCCTGCAACCCAATACACCGAATTTTTCCCGTATTTGGATAAATTGTGGTTTGGAGAGAGTTTTATATATGATAAGATGCCTGCAGAAAATTGGCTGGTAGAAGTGTCTGGTATTCCATTCGGACATATGGGTGATATGCTGCACGCAGGAGGAAACCCTTGGCGAGGCATGGTCTATGGCATGACCGTACGCTACCCTTGGTTTACAGATGGCGTGAGTTGCGACCCCAGACAAATTTGGAAAGTTTGGGATGCCTTTGGTATTGAAGATTCAAAAATGATTGGCTATTGGGACAAAAACCCTGTGGTTAGCACTACCAATCCCGATGTAAAGGCCACAGCTTATATAAAAGATGGTAAGGTTTTAATATCGGTAGCCAGTTGGGCAAAAGAAACCGTAAACGTTAAGTTAAATATAGATTGGGATGCCGTTGGTTTAGATAAGAGCAAGGTAAAAATGAAAGCACCTAAAATTGAAGAGTTTCAACCAGAACAGCTATTTTCTGTAGATGATGATCTTACCATAGACCCTACCAAAGGTTGGTTATTGATTGTGGAATAATGATAAAAAAAATGTTTAAAAACAAAATTAAATTAGTTGCAATAGTAGGTTTTGCCTTCTG
Source organism: uncultured Wocania sp. (assembly GCF_964021735.1). NCBI lineage: Bacteria > Pseudomonadati > Bacteroidota > Flavobacteriia > Flavobacteriales > Flavobacteriaceae > Wocania > uncultured Wocania sp. Next base: position 9,610 of record NZ_CAXIBN010000107.1, read on the forward strand.
CTTTCAAAACGCATCATCACAAAATCCGATTTTTGAAGTAGATGCCTCTTATCTCACCAAACACGACATTGTTTACAAAACCCCTGCTTATGAGGGTTTTGAGGGGTTTCCTCTAGGGAATGGCGATTTGGGCGGCATGGTTTGGAATACCAAAAATGGACTTGAAATCCAAATCAATAAAAATGATTTGTTCGACCAGCCCAATGCAGAGTCGGAAGCCACTTTAAGAGGAGGCGCAAGATTGAGCATTGATTTGGGAGTGCCTCAATTCGATTGGCTATATCTTGATGATTTTGATAGTAGATTATCGCTAAAGGATGCCGAGGTATCCATGCAATCGCAAACACCATTTTCAGAGAGTAAAATAACCTCTTGGGTGTCGCCCAATAAAAATGTTTGGGTTGTAAACATTAAATCGGATGCGAAAAACCCGAATGCAAAAGGCTCTAAAATACATGTTGATTTAGAGCGTTGGGGCAGTCGTGCCTTTGCAGGCTGGTATGGTGGGTATTCAAAAAACACCAAAATAGGACTGGGAAATACGCAAGCATCAACCTTAAATAAGGATATTGTATTGGAAGAATCGTTTGAAGGGCTTCAGTTTTCGGTAGTTTGCAGAATATTGGGAGCAGACGTTGTAGCTCAAACCATAAGCGAAAAAAGAGCGCAACTAACAACATCCCAAGCAAAAAATCATGAGGTTACAGTACTCATTTCCTTGGTAACATCAAACGAATCGGACAACCCTACAACAGCCGCTATTGAATTATTGAATGCTGTTGAAAAGGAGACCGTTTCAAAGGAAAAAGAGCAACACACATTATGGTGGGACAACTTTTGGAACCAATCGTTTGTCCATTTAGGAAACGATTATATAGAGAACCTGTATTATTTCCGTCGTTATTTAATGGCAAGTTCTTCCCGAGGAAAATATCCTGTAGTGTTTAATGGCGGTTTATGGACGTGGAATCACGATGTGAGAAACTGGGTAACGCCACACCATTGGAACACCCAACAACAATACTGGGGACTGGCGGCGCAGAACGATACAGAACTTATGCTGCCCTATATAAACACCTATTTCAGTTTGATGCCACAAGCCGAAAAACATGCCAAAATGAGAGGAGCCGACGATGCCATTCTGTGGAGCGAAGC